>CAMWNL010000001.1 GCA_947175585.1 uncultured Bacteroidales bacterium
CTTAACGCTAATATATTAACACCTGATTGCATGTAATCGCTCACTTTGGTGGGCAAAAAAATTCCTTCAGAGCATGGAGCCTCAAATATCACCGCTACATCGTAATCAGCCAACATCTCAAGACTTTCACCATAAGAAACAGGATTCAAGAGACTTACATAATTACTCAATCCAAGTTCCGCTATGTACTCCTGAAGGTAGGGATCAGTCAGTCCAAGGATAGAAAATTTGATTTTAGCATCGGGCGTGTCAGAAATCAATCTGTGAAGAGCACGCAGAAAAGGCTTCGGGTCGCGCGGCGACCTGATGTTTCCGGAAGAAATCAACCTGAGAGCCTCCGACTGCCCCTTTGTGCTGTCTAAAATTTCTTCGCGGAGAATAACGTGAGGCACAATATGAGTTCTGTTCTCATCAATATCGATATATGACCTCACATAATCGCGTATCCTTTCGTTTGGGAAGACATGGATATCAGCACATCTCAGCATCGAAAATATACATTTATCATAAAATGAACCGGATTCCGGACCTTTGCCGTAAGGTGGAGGACATTTATGATAAGGGTAAGGATCATTCCACGTGGCCACCCATTTTACACCAAACTTCCGCTTTAAGTAATAACCGACTAAAAAACTGGATTCACTTTTAGTGATGATATAGTCATAATCATTTTTGCGAACAAGTGATTCGGCGACAGGCACACACTCTGCGGCCCAGTGAGCACCGCGAAAGACACATCCAAATTTCATCAGAGCCTTAAAATGCTGCCATGCAACCTGGGGCGTAACTCTGTTATCTACTTCAACAATATGATGAGAGTTTAATCTAACGTCAACCGTATCGTTATCATCGCAGGGATAATCGACTGTCTTATTACGTCGTGAAATCAGATCAATCTTAAATAAGCCACTTTTAGACAAAGCCTTAAGCAACTTTAGATTGACAATCTCCTCCGCACCATAAACAGGAATGGAGCGAGGGGCTATCATAAGGATATGTTTCACGACAATCCGAAATTTATTGGTTTATTATTCCGGGAGATAACGACTGATATCCTTGCCAAAAGTCTGTAACTCCCTTACCATTGATGACGATATGGCAGCATATTCCGGCAAAGAATAAAGCAAAACTGTCTCAAGCCCTGACAACTGACGATTGATATCAGCCATATCGCGTTCATACTCGAAATCCTTTACGGAACGGACACCGCGGAGCAAACAACTCGCACCGGCCTGAAGGGCAGCGTCAGTTGTCAAGCCCGTGTAAGTCAAAACCGATACACGAGGGTCATTCTCATACAAACGGACAATGAATTTGGCACGTCGCCCGGTTTCAACTTCTGAAGTTTTCAGCGGATTGATGCCTATGCCGATAACTACAGCATCAAATAGCTTCAATGCTCTTTCGACGATAGAGGCATGACCGATAGTAAACGGATCAAATGACCCTGCAAAAAAAGCGATGTGCTGAGATTTATTGTTTGACGATTTCGCTGTCATCTTCAATTACAAGATTTTCAATAATGAATGTCTGGCGCTCCATAGTGTTTTTACCCATGTAAAATTCGAGCAAATTATCGACTCCGTCCTCTTTTCGGAGAGTCACGCGGTCGACCCTCATATCTTCGCCGATAAAATCACGGAATTCTTCAGGCGAGATCTCGCCAAGACCTTTAAATCGAGTGATTTCCGCATTGTCACCGAGACGGTTGATGGCAGCAATGCGTTCATCATCATTATAGCAGTAATACGTTTCAGCGTCGGCAGACTTTTTAGATCCTCGTTTGGCGGTCTTCTTATTTCTTACACGGAACAAGGGTGTCTGCAATACATAGACATGACCCTTTTTAATAAGATCGGGAAAGAACTGAAGGAAGAATGTAATCATCAGCAGACGGATGTGCATGCCGTCGACATCGGCATCAGTAGCTATAATCACATTATTATAACGCAGACCGTCAATGCCGTCCTCTATATTCAAAGCTGCCTGAAGGAGGTTAAACTCATCATTCTCATATAACACCTTCTGGGTAACACCATACGTGTTCAGCGGTTTACCTCTCAGAGAGAACACAGCCTGAGTTTCAACATTTCTAATCTTAGTAATTGAGCCGGCAGCCGAATCACCCTCGGTGATAAAGATACTCGACGCAAGTTTCTTGTCTTCATCACCCTTCGCATCGTTGAGGTGCACACGGCAATCAAGCAATTTTTTATTATGCAGATTAACTTTCTTAGCCTTTTCGCGTGCAAGCTTGGCGACTCCTGACATAGCCTTGCGGTCGCGTTCACTTTCCTGCACTTTTTTAAGTATTATCTCTGCAGTGTCAAGTTCACGATGGAGATAATTATCCAATTCCTTCTTAATAAAGTCGCCTATGAACTTTGCGACAGTGGGACCATCCGGTCCCATATCGCGTGAACCGAGTTTGGTCTTGGTCTGGGATTCGAACACAGGTTCCTCAACCTTGATTGCAACGGCTGCAACCATGCCGTTTCTTATATCAGAATATTCGAAATTACGGTTGAAATACTCTTTCAGTGTGCGAGACACCGCCTCTTTAAAGGCACTGAGATGAGTACCGCCCTGAGTAGTGTGCTGACCATTGACAAATGAATAATACTCCTCGCCATACTGATTGACATGGGTAATAGCGACCTCGATATCATCGTCTTTCAAGTGGATTACAGGATAAAGCGGTTCCTGTGTCATGTTCTCACGCAAAAGATCGAGCAGACCGTGACGCGATATAAACTTCTGACCGTTGAAGTTGATGGTCAGGCCTGTATTCAGAAATGTATAATTCTTGACCAAAGGCACTATAAACTCTTCACGGAAATGATAGTCCCTGAAGATCGAACGGTCGGGAGTGAAACCGACGAAAGTGCCATTTGGCTCATCGGTAGGCATTACAGGGCTTTCCTCAATCAATTCGCCACATGAGAATCGCGCAGACTTCATCTGTCCGTCACGCACGGAGCGGATTTCGAATGATGTAGACAACGCATTGACGGCTTTAATACCGACACCGTTGAGACCCACTGACTTTTTAAATGCCTTTGAATCGTATTTACCGCCGGTGTTCATTTTAGAGGCGACATCAATAAGCTTGCCCAACGGCACACCTCGACCATAGTCTCTGACAGTTACCATCTCATCGCTGACATCAACCGCGATAGACTTGCCGAAACCCATCATATATTCATCGATGGAGTTATCCAGCACCTCTTTAAGAAGCACATAAATACCGTCGTCTGAGTTTGAACCGTCGCCAAGTTTACCGATATACATACCTGGGCGCCGACGTATATGCTCCTTCCAATCAAGAGTTTTTATATCGTCTTCGCTGTATTGTGCGCTACCGTCGGCCGGGGCACCGTTTATGTCAAATAAGCTGTCGTCTGTTTCTGTCATATTGATCTATCACCTTCTAAAAGCACCTCATGGTGAACCACAAAGTTACAAAATTTATGATATACGATTAAAAAATAAATGTTAATTATGTGACAGTTATATACGGGCGCGCCGATGAAAAGATTGTGTTAAAATCTCTCATCGGCACGCCATAAGATTGCAATTTATTATTCCTACTTATTTTCGGGACGGAGACGGCGAACAGTCTCAGCTGCGCGCCACAGTTCGCTTTCGCGGAGTTCTTTAAGTTCTTTTTCGAGACCCTCGCGATAACCGGGTTTAGAGTTGGAGTCTATAGATTTCTGAGCTTCAACACCACTTTCTACGCTCTGATACAGGCGTTCGACAACCGGTTTGATTGCATCATGGAAGGGATCTTTCCAATCAAGAGCTCCTCGCTGAGCGGTAGTCGAACAGTTGGCATACATCCAGTCCATGCCCTTTGCGGCAAACAGAGGCATCAGTGACTGAGTTAGTTCTTCGACCGTTTCGTTGAATGCTTCGGATGGTGTATGTCCATGTTCGCGAAGCACCTCATATTGAGCGGCAAACAATCCCTGGATGGCACCCATGAGAGCACCACGTTCACCGGTCAGGTCGCTGATAGCTTCGCGACGGATTGTAGTCTCAAACAGATAACCGGAACCGATACCGATACCCAACGCGAGTGTGCGTTCAAGCGCACGACCTGTATAATCCTGCTCCACAGCATAAGAAGCGTTGATGCCGCGTCCTTCGAGGAAAAGCGAACGCACGGTCGTGCCCGATCCCTTAGGAGCTACCATTATCACATCGACGTCAGCAGGAGGGACCACTCCTGTGCGGTCACTCCAGGTGATAGCAAAACCATGGCTGAAATAGAGCGCGTCACCTGCGTTAAGATTAGCCTTAATTGTCGGCCATACACTCAGCACAGCTGCATCTGAAAGCAGGCAGAGGATAATCGTGCCGCGTCGGCATGCCTCTTCAATGCTGAAAAGTGTTTCACCGGGCACCCAACCGTCAGCAACCGCCTTGTCATAAGTTTTGCCTTCGCGCTGGCCGACGATAACGTTAAATCCGTTATCTCGCAGATTGAGGCTCTGACCGGGACCCTGAACACCATAACCTATAACTGCGATTGTCTCACCTTTCAATACTTCGCGAGCTTTTTCGAGGGGGAATTCTTCGCGCGTAACGACGGTTTCTTCAACACCGCCAAAATTAAGTTTTGCCATAATATTTTGTTTTATATGTAATTATCTATTTTGCCAAATAATATTTGAACTGACCATGCGTCGATCGGCAAGCGAAAGTTCGCAAGCCGAGACAAGCGACTCATCAGTAACGGCCCTTACAGAGACTGTTTCACTAAAATGACACTCGTGATGAAATGCAATATCAAAGCGATTGATTTTATATCGGTCATACCAGTCCAGCCCCCAATGATTGAGAATCAGCGCTACATAGCGCACTGTGTTGACATGACGGTTGAGGTCAAGATCACAGTAACGGAAGGTGTAAGTATCTGATTCTGCATTTTCGGGTATTACAGGAGTGCGTTTGGCAGGTTTGACCTCACAAACCGGAGGATTTGACGGAAACATCACCTCTCCAAGCACACCCGGATTGGCAGCCTGACGCGTTGTGATGCATATCGCAGCCCAGGTCGTACGTGCCGATGCAAACACTTTACCGTCGAGGTTCGTGATTGTGAAACAACGCTCACTAAAAAGACGGTTGGTGCTCTCAATCCATGTGTTCAGCACATAAGTATCATTGATACCCGGCAAAGAATCAATCTCAATGCTAACACGACTAAGCACCCACGCAAGGTCTAACTCTATAAGCCTGGCATATCCGATGCCAAGACTGTTGGCATGGTTTGTCGCGGTTTCAATCAGACGGCTCACCAACAGCGTGAGCGGCATCCATCCTTCAGCGTTACACTCACCGGCGGTCAGAAAATATTGCTCGGAAAAGATTTGATTATCGTTATCCCTCATTGTTTTCCAATTTTTGTTTGCGTAACCGTTGTTCTTCGAGATATATGTCGACATATTCAATCGGTGATTTTGTCACGGCCACGCGACCGCTGCGCACAAACTGGCGTATATCGAGACTGCGGAGACGGTTGAGCAATGCCTCGGTCTCCCACGGATGACCTGATTTCTCGAATACAGTATATTCCGGGGTCATTTCGAGTATGCGTGCTCCGTGATGTCTGACTATATCCTCTACGCTTGCTGACTCAAGTAATTTGGCCGTTGGCACTTTGTAGAGTGCCACTTCTTGATAGAGGATATCATCATCAGTATATAGAAACGCACGGATGACATCGACACGTTTTTCGATCTGACGCACGACTTTTTCCATCGTCGGCCGGTCAGCCCACGTCGTCAATGTCAATTTATGAATATCGGGAACCGAAGACGCACTTGCCGATACATCTTCTATGTTCAGACATCGGCGCGTAAAAATCACAGACACCTGACTTAGCAGGCCAACACAGTTTTCAGAGTAGACTGTAACGGTGAATAATTGACGTTCGGGATATGCCATAACTTAATCTTGATTGGGGTTATAGGGACTATCTGCCGATAAAAGCACATGGTCCACGGCCTGACCGGCAGGCGTCATCGGAAAGACCATGTCGGTTTCGTCGATCTGCACATTTAAAAGATATGGACGGTCATCAGCTAGCATACGGCTGATTGCACCGTCAAGACTCTCACGGTCGATGACATCTTCGCCCTGTATGCCATAAGCCGAAGCTATCTTGATGAAGTCAGGATTCATCATCGGGGTCTGGGAGAAACGTCGCTGATAAAACAGATTCTGCCACTGTCTGACATTGCCAAGAAAATTATTATTGAGAATGACCATCTTCACGCCCACCTCATATTCCATAATGGTGCCGAGCTCCTGAATAGTCATCTGAAAGCCTCCGTCGCCGCAGAACAGACAGACCGTGCGCTCAGGCGCCGCAATCTTTGCCCCGATAGCAGCCGGAAGGCCGAAGCCCATAGTGCCCAGACCGCCTGAACTGATAAAACTACGGGGAGATGTAAACTTAAAATATCTCGCCGACATCATCTGGTTCTGACCCACATCTGTAACGGCTACGGCTCTATGACCGGTAGCATCACTGATCTTGGATATTACCTCGCCCATCGTCAGTTTTGAACCTTCGGGGCGCTTAAGCTCTACAGCAACAACTTTTTCACGCTCCACATCGTTGTGGCGGTCAAACGACCCGATCCAGTCGGAGTGATCCGCTTCGTCTATCATCGGCAACAGCCGTTCGAGAGCCTGTCGCGCATCAGCGTTAATTGCTATTGTTGACCTCACAGTCTTGTCAAACTCCGAGGGGTCAATGTCAATATGGATAATTTTTGCCTGAGGCGCATAAGCTGCGGTATTTCCTGTGACACGGTCATCAAAACGCATGCCGACGGCAATTATCAGGTCAGCGCGGTTAGTGTTTACGTTGGGACCTATATTGCCGTGCATACCGAGCATACCCTTCATAAGTCTATGTTCTGAAGGCATCGCCGACAGTCCGAGCAATGTGCTGCACACCGGGATAGAAGCCTTATCAGCCAAAAGCCTCAGACTCTCTGTAGCTCCGGAAATGACCACACCCTGCCCGACCAAAATCATCGGTCGCTCAGCCTTGTTAATGAGCGCGGCCGCCTCAGCGAGCGCAGTGTCGTCAATCTCCGGCAGAGGATTATAACTGCGGATAAAATTCACCGGTTCATAATGCCAATCAGTGAGACCGACCTGAGCATCCTTGGCGATATCAAGCACCACCGGACCGGGACGGCCGGTCGAAGCAATATAGAAAGCTCGTGCAACCGCAGACGCTACTTCGTCGGGACGACGCACCTGATAGGCCCACTTAGTGATAGGCTGAGTTATGCCGACGACGTCGGTCTCTTGAAACGCATCGCTGCCGAGATACTGCCGCCCCACCTGACCGGTGATGACCACCAGTGGCGTAGAATCGGCCATCGCATCGCTAAGACCGGTTATCACATTTGCCGCTCCTGGGCCTGACGTGACAATAACGACTCCCGTGCGTCCGCTGACACGCGCATAGCCCTGTGCGGCGTGCACTGCCCCCTGCTCATGGCGCACTAATATATGGTTCAGACGGTCTGTATAATCATACAGTTTGTCATAGACCGTCAGAATAGCCCCACCGGGATAGCCGAACACGATGTCAGCGCCCTCTTCGATCAGAGATTTGACCAGCGCCTCGGCCCCACTTATTTTGATAGTTTCTTTTTCACTCATACTTAATACATACATTATAGTCTCACACCGCCTTTATCGGCTGATGTCACAGTTGCGGCATAGGCCCTCAACGCCTTCGACACATCTCTGTTGCGTCGACGGGGTGTAAACGCAGCCTCGCCGCACAACAGCTCTTCATTTCGTCTGCGGTCAAGTTCCTCATCGCTCACTCTCAGATTTATAACACGGTTAGGTATATCAATATCGATAATATCACCATCCCTCACAAGTGCGATATTTCCGCCTGCCGCAGCTTCGGGCGATATATGCCCGATTGACAATCCCGACGTTCCGCCAGAGAAACGTCCGTCAGTTATCAGCGCACACTCTCGTCCGAGGTGTTTGGCCTTTATATAGCTCGTCGGATAGAGCATTTCCTGCATACCGGGTCCACCTTTTGGTCCCTCGTGCGTAATGACTACCACATCACCTGCGCATATCTTATCTCCGAGTATTGCCTCCACGGCCTCATCCTGCGACTCATACACTTTCGCAGGTCCTGAAAATTTCAATATCGACGCATCAACCCCGGCTGTCTTCACCACACATCCGTCTGGCGCGATATTACCGTGAAGCACAGCCAGCCCACCGTCTGGCGAATAAGCGTGAGCCGCGTCTCTGATACACCCCTTCTCGCTGTCAAGATCAAGCTCGGCATATCGCGCATCCGAGCTGCCGGCCACAGTCGTACGCTTCCCTCCCGGAGCGCTGTGCCACATATCGTCGGCCTCCTTGACATATTCACTTCCGCCGACTGCATATCTTGCTATCGCCTCGCCGAGCGTCAGACCGTCGGCACGCATCACGGATGTGTCAAGACATCCGGCCTCGGCCAGATGACGCATGATAGTCAGGATGCCTCCGGCTCGATTTACATCCTGCATGTGATAAGGCGAGCTCGGAGCTACCTTACAAAGCACAGGCGTCCGCCGCGACAATGCGTCTATATCGTCGATCGTGAAGTCGGTTCCGGCCTCATTTGCCACCGCAAGCAGATGGAGCACCGTATTAGTCGAACCACCCATCGCGATGTCGAGCGTCATCGCGTTAAGCATCGCCGCGCGGTTGGCTACAGACCGCGGCAGCACTGTCTCATCACCGTCACGATAATACTTGTACACATTCTCCACTATCTTACGGGCCGCACGGTCGAAAAGCTCAAGACGCTGCGCCGACGTCGCCAGCACAGACCCGTTACCCGGCAATGCCAGTCCGATAGCCTCGTTCAGCGAATTCATCGAATTAGCCGTAAACATTCCCGAGCACGATCCGCATGTCGGACATCCGCCGCGTTCCATAGCCTCGATATCCGTGTCGGCTATAGTACTGTCGGCCGAATCAACCATGATATCGACCAGATCGACCTCCCGGCCATTGACCTCGCCGGCCTCCATGGGACCGCCGCTCACAAATATCGTCGGTATATTCAGACGCATCGCCGCAAGCAACATTCCCGGCGTCACCTTGTCGCAGTTTGAGATGCAGACCATCGCGTCAGCACAGTGAGCCTTCACCATATACTCCACCGAGTCGGCTATCAGATCGCGCGACGGCAGTGAGTAGAGCATACCGTCATGACCCATCGCTATGCCGTCATCTATGGCAATCGTGTTGAATTCCGCCGCAAACAGTCCCTGACGCTCTATTTCACGCTTGATTCGCTGACCGACATCATGCAGATGAGTGTGTCCCGGCACAAACTGCGTAAACGAATTGACTATCGCGATTACCGGTTTGCCGAATTGCTCTTCGCTCATTCCGTTTGCGCGCCACAGCGCTCTTGCCCCGGCCATACGACGGCCTTTGAAACTGATATCGCTGCGGAGTGGTATTTTGTATATCATATATAGCTTAATTTTATCAGAATAGACATTTCTACAGCAAATTTACGTCCATTTTAACATAAAAGCAAAAAAATGCACAATAAGTTTAGTTTTGTGAACATATAATGTCGATATCATTCAACATCTTCGATTTTCATACCCCTTTCCGAGCCTCCATCCGGCACAGACGTGCTTATGTGTCCTATTATTATATTGTGTAGACTTAAATACTGTAATATCCCAATGCTGATTCATGCAAGCCAATTCTTGAAACTTACTCACAAATCATGTTCACTCGCATATATTTCATAACATTTACATTACAACATACATCTCAACTTTACAAAGAAATTTGTTAACAACTGACAAAAATTACAGTTATTTTGTCTACCGTTTAAAGATTTTTTATTATCTTTGCCGCATTATTTAGCATCTAAAAACATTTGGATGCAATTCAAATATGTAACTATCAACTGTTTTAATTAATTTTTTTATGTCTAATTGTTATTAAGTATGAAAAAGCTGTTTCTATTATTTCTGGCAGTACTTGCAATTGGCATGTGTGCGTCGGCTCAGACGCGTACTGTCCGCGGTATTGTCTTGGACGTAGACAACGACGAACCGTTGCCAGGCGTCTCAGTTTCAGCAGGTCCTAACACAGGATCAGTAACTGACATTGATGGCATCTTCTCCATCAAAGTTCCTGGCAACGCCAAGAAACTCACTTTCTCTATGGTGGGTTACAAGAACGTTGAAATGCAAATTCCTGCCAAAGGTGAAATGATTGTCAAGATGACTTCTGCTTCAACCGCGCTTGACGAAGTCATTGCTGTTGCTTACGGCACAATTAAAAAATCTGAGTACACTGGCGCCGCTTCTGTCATTAAAGCCGACCAGCTTGAAAACGTTCAGGTTTCTAACGTCACCAACGCTCTTTCCGGTAAAGTTTCTGGTGTACAGACCCTGAACTCTAACGGTCAGCCGGGTACTGGTTCCACGGTCCTTATTCGTGGTGTCGGCTCTATCAACGCTTCTACATCACCTCTTTATGTTGTCGACGGTATGATCTACAACGGTGATATTTCTGCTATCGCCACAAACGACATCGAAGCCATGACAGTCCTCAAAGACGCTGCTTCTACAGCTCTTTATGGCGAACGTGGTGCTAACGGTGTCATTCTCATTTCTACCAAGAAAGGTACTGAAGGCCAGGCTAAAATCACTGTCGACATGAAATGGGGCGGTAACTCTCGTGCTGTTCCTAACTACGACGTAATTAGCGATTCTCGTCAGTATCTCGAAACTTTCTATCGCGCTATTTACAACACTCGTCATTATATCCAGCATCAGTCTGAAGCTGCTTCTCATCTCTACGCCAACTCTCAGGTGTTCAACACTATCGGCTATCAGACTTGGTCTGTTCCCGAAGGTCAGTTCTTCTTTGACCAGAACGGAAAATTCAATCCTAACGCTACTCCCGGCTACAGCGACGGTCGCTACTACTTTATCGCCGACGACTGGGCTAAAGGCGGTCTTATCAATGGTCTCCGTCAGGAGTACACCGCTTCTATCTCAGGTGGCACTCAGCGCCTCAACTATTATGTTTCTGGCAGCTACCTCGGGGATGAAGGTATCATCTATGGCTCTCATTTCAAACGCTTCTCTACTCGTGCAAGCGTAGACTACCAGGCCAAGGACTGGTTGAAGATCGGTACCAACATGATGTACACTTACAGCAATACAGGTTACCCCGACGGCCAGACAAACGATGGCGCTACTACAGGAAATACATTCTATTTCGTCAACGGTATCGCACCGGTATATCCGATGTATATCCGCAATCCTGATGGATCTATCAAATACAACGAAACCTACGGCAAGCCCATCTACGACTATGGTGATGGCAAGGACTACGGCAACGGTCGTATGGGTAACACTCGTAACCAGAGCGGTAACCCGACAGGACAGCTCGTGTACGACATCGAAGAGTACCTCTCTGACATTCTTGATGCCAAATGGTATGCGACACTAACCCCGATTACTGGTCTCAACATCACAGGTAATGCCGGCTTGTATCTCGACAATACTCGCACCCACTCTCTCGCAAACGGTCTATATGGACAGTTCGCCAACATCGGTGGTCAGGCTTATCAGGTAGCTGAACGCATTCGCGTACTTTCGTTCCAGGGTCTCGCCAATTACAATAAGACTTTCGCTGACATTCACAACATCGATCTCATGGTTGGTTATGAAAGCGAATCTTTCAACACAGAATACACTCAGGCAATCGGTTCAAACCTCTACCAGCCCCTCGTACCCTTCGTTAACAACACATCTACTGACAAACGCGGATACGGTGCATCTGGCAACCTTAGCCACCGCGCATTTATCGCTCGCGCTCGCTACAACTTTGATGGAAAATACTATGTTTCTGCTTCTGTTCGCCGCGGTGCTTCTTCGCGCTTCGCTCCCGATAAACGCTGGGGCACATTCTGGTCTGCTTCTGCCGGTTGGGATATCTCTAAAGAAAACTTCATGATTGACTTCTCTCAGAATGTCGACATTCTCAAGTTTAAAGTATCTTTCGGCCAGAACGGTAATGACGCTATTGGCGCAAACTATATCGCTTACGCTGACCAATACCAGATTGTTGGTTCTGATGGCATCTGGTCTGACGGTTCTCTTTATTACAAAGGCAATAAGGACATCACTTGGGAAAAATCAAACGCGTTCAACACCGGCTTCGATTTCAGCTTCTGGAAGGGCACTCTCTCTGGTTCTATCGAATATTACAACCGCCAGACTTCTGACATGCTCTTCAATCTTCCCGTTCAATCTTCTCTCGGCTACGCTTCGATTCCCAAGAACGTTGGATCTATGCGTAACAACGGCTTCGAATTAGAGCTCAACTATCGTGCTGTCAATACTAAGGACATCACACTTGAAATTTTTGGCAACATCACACTTCCCTCAAACAAGGTTCTTAAACTCGCTCCCGAAATCCTTAACGACGAAGGATATTGGAAGTCATCTACCTATCGTTGGTTCAAAGAGGGCGAATCTATGTACCAGTATTTCATTCCCGAATACGCCGGAGTAGACCCCAAGACAGGCTACGCTCTCTATTGGGCAGTCCTCTCTGAGACCCAGGCTAACTCAGCTAATCGTCCCGTAGGTTCCGAAAATGTTGAAGCAGGCGAAAAATACAAGACTCCTGAGTGGTCTTACGCTCGTGACACTAACCCCGTCGCAACAGGCAACCTTATGCCTAAGATGTATGGTGGATTCGGTGTTAGCCTTAACGCCTACGGCTTCGACTTGACAGCCGCATTCTCTTATCAGGTCGGCGGTCGCATTTTTGATTATGGCTACCAGAACCTCATGCAATCCGGCTCTAACATCGGTATGGCTCTCCACAAAGATGCGCTTAATGCCTGGGCTAAAGAAGGCGATATCACTTCTGTCCCCATGCTTTACTTAACTGCAGACTATCAGTATTCTAACGCTTTGAGCGACCGCTTCCTCATCTCAAGCAACTATCTGTCGCTTAACAACCTCACCGTTGGCTATACTTTCCCGAAAAAATGGATTGAAAAGATCGGTCTCTCAAGCCTCCGCATTTATGGCCAGGGCGAAAATGTTGCCCTCTGGTCAAAGCGTAAGGGTCTTGACCCGCGTCAGGGCTTCATCGGTTCTGAAAACTACACTTACTCACCGATTCGCACTATTTCCGGAGGTATCCGCGTAGGTTTCTAATCAATATGTTAAACATTGATTAATATTAAAATTGTAAAATGAAAAATTTATATAAATATCTTTCTGTCGTAGCTCTGTCTTCTCTTGCTGTCGGCTGCGCCGATCTCGACACTCAGTACTACGGTTCATACGTTACCGATGATCAGAAAGAAAGCACTTTGCAACAAAACCCTGATATGGCTCTGGCTGCCGTGACATCAATATCTTCTGAGTTTGGCAGCTACTACGGACAGATCGCTGATGAGCATTGGGATTTCGGCTATCCCTCGATTATGATGGGGCTCGACGGTCAGACTGCTGACTTCCTTGCCAAGATTCCTTATACATCTTCACATATTTATTGGTTTGCTTATACCTCTCCATCTCCTTCTGGAATTCCTACCAATATGATGTGGGGCCATCTCTACAGACAGATCAAGACCGCTAACTCTTTGCTCACCTCGATTCCGGCTGACGGCGCCACTAACCCCGACCTGAAATTCTATCGTGCTCAGGCTCTCACCGTTCGTGCATTCGATTATTGGGTTATGGCTCAGTGCTATCAGTTCAACTATGCCTATGTCGATCCTGCGGTTGCTAAGACTGTTCCCTTGATCAGTGAACTCAATCAGGAGACAGTTGCCTCTGAAGGCGCGCCTCGTGCAACCGTTGAAGAGACCTACAAATTTATTCTCGACGATCTCAATGAAGCCGTGACATTGCTCTCTGAAGCAAATATTGATCCCTCACGCGTTATGTCAGACAAACCCAAGCGCATGGTATCTCTTGCCGTAGCTTATGGCATGCGTGCTCGCGTTTATTTGACTATGCATAAATATGCCGAGGCTGCAGCCGATGCTCAGAATGCAATTGCTAACTTCTCTGGTCGACCCTACACTATCTCTGAGGTGTCTGTGCCCGCATTCGTCAACTCTGACGACGCTTCTTGGATGTGGTCTATCGTAGTTGCCTCTACCGACCGTCCGACCACTACCGGCATCTGTAACTGGCCTTCTCAGATGGGATCGTTCAATGATGGTTACGCCAACTTCTCAGGATGGCGCTGGTGCAATAAGTTGCTCTTCGAGTCTATCCCCTCTTCTGACGTTCGTAAAGGCTGGTGGCTTGACGAAAACCTCACTTCTCCCAACCTTTCTGCTGCTGAACAGGAATACCTCAACAGCTATATCGGATCTGGTACTGGCGACTACTCAGCCAATTCAACAGATATTATGCCCTACACTCAGGTTAAATATGCTGTAGCAGGCGGTGGTCTCGGCGGCACAACTACTGGCTATGAAGTGCCCCTTATGCGTATCGAAGAAATGTATCTTATCCTTGCTGAAGCTCTCGGTCAGTCTAACGTTGCTCAGGGTCTCAAGCCTCTCACTGACTTCGTGACAACTTATCGTGATCCTCGCTACAAATTTACTGCTTCTGATGCAGAGGAGCTTCAGGATGAAGTTTGGCGTCAGCGTCGTATCGAGCTCTGGGGCGAAGGTCTTGCCTTCTTCGATGTTATGCGTCTCAATAAGGACGTTGACCGCACTCAGGGTGCTGCTATGGATGATTTTAACTATAAGATTCCTGCTGGTAGCGATTGTCTCATCTACTGTATTCCCCTTAACGAAACTCAGACCAATCCTCAGATTACCGCAGCCGATAACAACCCGACTGCCACTCGCCCGATTCCTGAGCTTCAATAATTTTACTTAGTAATTTTAATTTAACAAAAGCATAACAATGAAATTTTTTAAATATTCTCTCATCGCCGCATTGGCGCTCTCTGGAGCGCTGTGCGCTTGCGATGATGACAACGATTATGCTCCTGGCCAACCGGTTTCTGGCGACGAGGTATATTTCCCAAATAATCAGAGTGCGACTATCGATATTCCGACAGATGCTACTTCTGTATCTGTTGCCGTTAACCGTCTAAACTCAGATAATGCTTTAACAGTTGGTGTCGAATCAACCGTTACTGATAGCGAGGGGGCTGACGTGTCTTCAATTTTCTCTGTTCCCTCTCAGGTAGCTTTCGCCGCTGGTGAAGCGACCGCTGAGCTTACTGTTGGTGTTGATTTTTCTAAAGTTGTACCCGACGAAGAGTATTCGTTAACGCTTAAACTTACTGGCGACAACACAACTCCTTACGGTGCCTCTTCCTACACTTACACTCTCGTTTACGCTCCCTGGACTGATTGGCAACTCATCCCCGGTGAAGAAGGTACATACGTTATTACCCAGTACACATCTGGCGCTTACGATATACCTGTATACTTCCGTCAGTCATTGGTTAACACTGACAGATATGAATATGCTGTTTGCGATCTTTATGCTGGAGGTCTCAACTACACTTTCTCTATGGATATGTCTAACACAATTGACGTTGATGGTGTTGCTTGTCCATTGGTGTCTATGAGCATATTCCAGCCCGGTATCGAAAACGGTAGCACTGGCATACAATTCATCTGGACTGACGTTCGCACATGGCTTACTCACTTCGTTGAGGTTCCGGAATCGGATGTTGATGCTGTAATAGCTGCTAACGGCTGGTCTCAGTCTTATTATAATCCTCAGACTGGTACATTCAATGTATTCGTAGTCCTCACTGGCAACACTATTGCCGCTGATGGCAGTTATTATGGCGCAGGTTACGAATATCTCCAATTGCCCGGTTATAAGAGCTACGAATTGGATTTCAACTACACAGGTAACTTCGTTGACCCTGTTAACGAAGTAGAGTATGCTGTTGTCAGCGCATACAAGTCTGGAGATGTTAAATCTTACATCTATGACATCTTCCCCGGCAAACTTGAAGGTGACGAACTTGATCAGGCAATTGCTGACATGAAGACAAGCGATGACTACGATGCAGTCTCTGAACTGACTACTAATCTTACCTTCACTCTTCCTGCTGACGGCACTTACACCATCGTTGGTCTCGGCACGGATGATGCAAATGAATTCGTTTGCACTGAGGTTTATTCATTTAACTACAAGACTGTCCGTGGCTCTGGAGAGGCTGACGAATGGACTTCTGTTGGCTATGCCGAATACACCGACGGCTTTGTATGCTCACTCTTCGATGTTCCTATTCTGACTCTTGATGTTGAAGTTCAGGAAAACAACGATTACCCGGGCGTTTACAGACTTGTTGATCCTTACAAGGATTGGTGCGATCAGTTGGGTATCGACTACAACGCTGGCAAGCACTACATGATCATTGATGCATCTGTGCCCGACGAAGTGATCCTCTATACATCTGAACTCGGATTCCAGATGAATAGTCGCTACGGTGATATGTATGGTAGCTCAATGGCCTACGTTCTCCTTTCTCAGGAAAGGAATCCTGCCGGCTACTACGGTACTCTTGAAGATGGCGCAATCACTTTCCCGACCGGAACACTGTTAGTTGCAATGGAGAACTATAACAATGGTTCATTCTACTATGCCAATACAGACCCCGACAACCCCACTGGTGAAACAGATGACGATCCCTACGATCCAAATTGGGGCCAAGGTACATTCTATCTTGACATGAGCAGTATTGCTTCAACTAAATCCGCTCAGGCTCCTCGCGCTACAACTCAGCATGCAGGAGAGTTCCTTCTCAAAAAGTCTGACGTTTTCGAGTCTTCATTTAAAATCGCAGCTCCAAAGAAGCAGATGAAGAAGTCTGTCGACACCAAGACTCTGAACGAGTATCGCCTGGTTAATCCCAAAAGAATTAGCCTCTAAAGAATTTGTTTAAATAAATATACTATTAAAAATCGACAGCGCTGCACTCGCGAGGGTGCAACGCCTGTCGATTTTAACCAAATAATCCTCATCCAATCATAATATCAACATGCGACGTTCTTACCTTATATGTTTTACAGCTCTCCTATCAATGTCAGGAGCAGCTCAAAATAAGATTGACTACACCGGCCGTTTGATTATTGATGCTACTCGCAATGCTTCAAGCATTTCACGATCTGATAATCTGACACGTGTTGTTAGTCTGCCCTATGATATTTCACCCGAACAAAAATATACTACCATTGTAACCTTCGACTCCGATTCGGCTTATTTAAATCCTGACAGCATTGAGGTTGTTTCACGACGTGGCAAAATGGCTATTGTACGCGTTACAGCTCTTGAGATGCAAAAATTGGCTGAGATGCCCCAAGTTTTACAAGTTTCAGTGGGTAGCGAAGTCAGACCTATGATGAATACCGTCCGCGAAACTACAGGTGTCAATGCACTCCAGACTGGCGCCGGTGACCTCAATGGCTCAAAATACACCGGTTCTGGTGTCATTGCCGGTATCATGGACATGGGTCTTGACGTTAATAACATCAACTTCCTCGATGAAGATGGCGAACCTCGCACCAAAATATTATGGTCTCTCAGTCGTTCAGGTGCCGCGAGCACTTACGACACTCCTCAAAAAATCAAAAACTTTTCCACAGATTCAAGGGTCGAATCTCACGGCACCCACGTACTTGGCATCATGGCTGGCAGCTATAATGGTCCTGCCGAATATGCTTTCATCAACACTCGCAATAATCTTCAGGTGAAAAAACAGAATGGCGCAAACTCTGCTATTCCTTATTATGGCATTGCTACCGATGCTGAGCTTGCAGTCGCTTGTGGCGCATTCACCGGTTCTAATGTCGAACTCGGCGTTGATAAAGTCGTTAACTATGCTAAAGAGCAGGGCAAACCCAGTGTTGTCAACGTTTCTATTGGCAATACGATTGGTCCGCACGACGGCACTGATGCTCGCTCTCAATGGTTCGCTTCGTTAGGCGAAGAGTCTATAATCTGTATTGCTGCCGGCAACGATGGCGATCTTCCAGTATCAATTAGCAAAACTTTTGACGATGAACCCCTTCGTACATTCGTTTCTGACGGTTCTACTGGCGAAGGACAAGTTGAATTTTGGGGCAACGATGACCGCACATTCACTGTCCGCTTCATTGCTAAAAACCGTAACACTGGCGAAGAAGTGTACTCCTACACGCTCGATAAGAACCTCGAAGGTAAGACTATCTCTATCACCGGTAGTTATTACACCGCACCCGAGTATATCCATGATCCCCAGTTTGACAAAGCTTTTGGCACTATGTCAGCTCTAATTTTATCATCAAACATTGACTCCAATAATAATCGTTATTCTGTATCTGCTTCCCTTCAGCTTTCGGGATCTTCTTCAGTAATCGCGCCTGCTTTTGAAGTCATCGCATCTCCGGGACAACGTGTTGACGCTTATGCTAACGGCGGCTTGTATTTTTCGTCTCTTGGCACTGAAGGCTATACTGATGGCACCCCTGACTGTTCCATTAACGGACTCGCTTGCGGAGAAAACGTTCTTGTCGTTGGCTCATACACCAATGTTGAGTCTTGGCCCACATTAAATGGAACATACCATTATAATAACTTTCCTGTGAAAGGCGCTATTAGTTCTTTTTCAAGCTATGGTGAGACTTTTGATGGCAGGCTGCTTCCCGACGTTTGCGCCCCTGGTGGCTCAGTCATTGCCTCTTACAGCAAGTACTATGCCGAAGGAAGCTCCTTCGACCAAAAGACACTGACCGGTATCTATACCGGCGAAAAGCGTAATAGCTACTGGGGAGAGATGCAGGGCACATCTATGGCCTGCCCCGTAGCTGCCGGTATTATTGCAACTTGGTTAGAAGCTGACCCTTCCCTCACAATCGACAATATTAAAGACATTATTGCTCACACTGCTGTTCATGATGAATTCACGGCTATTGAACCTGACCGCTGGGGAGCCGGAAAGATTGACGCTCTTGCTGGACTTAAGTATATTCTCGGCCTAACAGGAGGCGTTAATGACATCACGTTGGAGCAACATGAAGCTATCGTAACATTCACCGGCAACAGAACTTTAGAGATTTTCATCCATGATGCTACCAACGCAACGGCCAATCTTTATTCTCTGGCTGGCACTCGCGTCGCAACCGCCTCTGCTGCTGGAAATACTGTTAATCTTTCAGCTGACAACGCGGCCCCGGGCGTCTATCTTCTAAAAATTGAAGGAGGTAACAAACCCGAGACAAGAAAAATAGCTATAGACTAATTTTTCATAAAGACTCCTCCCCCCACAACAGTCGCAACCTTTCCGGTTGCGACTGTTCCTTTTTTATCCAATCAGCACTTAACGCCTGAAACTTTTTTAAAGAAATTTTTCGTTAATTATTGGCTGCAAAGCGATTTTGCATTACCTTTGCAGTGACATTATCACGAATTAACATTACAATTTCTTATAATCAATTCTAAATCAATCATCTTATGTGGTTAACAAGCTCATCTATAGGAAGGAAGTTTGTGATGGCTATCACAGGTATCTGCCTTGTCCTATTCGTAACTTTTCACGTGTTGATGAACGCAGTCGCCCTGATTTGGCCTACAGCCTACAATCTCGTCTGCGAATTCCTCGGTGCTAACTGGTATGCGCTCATCGCTTCTGCCGGTCTCGCCGCTCTGTTCATCATTCACATTATTTATGCATGCTGGCTCACCATCCAGAACCGTCGCGCCCGCGGTAACGACCGTTACTTGGTCAACACCCGTCCCCCTCAGGTTGAATGGTCGTCTAAAAACATGCTCGTGCTCGGTATCGTGATCCTTGCGTTCCTCGTCGTTCACCTGATCCAGTTCTGGCACAAGATGCAGTGGCAGGAACTCATGCACCACGAACTTTCTGTTCTGCCCCAGCTCAACGGCGCTCCCGTGCCTCCTGCATTCGGCACACTCTTCATCCAGATGGCGTTCCAGGAAGTGTGGACTCCTATTGTATATATCATCGGCTTCATCGCCCTCTGGTTCCACATGAACCACGGCTTCTGGTCAATGCTCCACTCTATTGGTTGGGACAACGGCATCTGGATCAACCGTCTCAAGACTATCGGTTGCTGGTGGACTTCTATCGTTGTGGCTCTCTTCATCGCTCAGGCTATCGTATTCACTGTTCGCGCTCATCAGAACTATTACACCGATAACATTGAGCTCCAGGAACAGTACAGCGAATTCTGGAAAGAAAAGAGCGCTGCCATCATCGAGAACTTCAACGCTGAAGCTCAGCAGGCTTTCGCTGATCTTGACCAGTCTAACCCCGTTGCCGCTCAGGCCGCTCAGACTAAATTCCTCCAGGAAAAAGCTCCTGCTTACGTAGCTGAAGCCACCGCTATCATCAACAGCGTTGAAAAGCAGTGTCCCGCTCTCAAGGCTCAGACTCTTGGCCAGCTCGAACAGTTCAAGAATTTCCTCGAACAAAACATCGCAACCTCTGAACAAACCGAAAACTAATTTCTCAGAAATATGGCAAATCTAACCAATCTCGAGGGTATGATTGACTCTACCCCCATTATGAAGGACTTCGCCGATATCGAATCCTCAAAGCTTCCGGAGTATCAGATCGACTCTAAGATCCCCGAAGGACCGATCGCTGAGAAATGGACCAACTACAAGGCTCACCAGAAACTCGTTAACCCTGCCAACAAACGTAATCTCGACATTATCGTTGTCGGCACAGGTCTCGCCGGCGCTTCGGCCGCTTCTACTCTCGGCGAACTCGGTTTCAACGTCAAGAACTTCTGCATCCAGGACAGCCCCCGTCGAGCTCACTCTATTGCCGCTCAGGGTGGTATCAACGCAGCCAAAAATTATCAGAACGACGGTGACTCTGTATATCGTCTCTTCTACGACACTGTAAAGGGTGGTGACTTCCGCTCTCGCGAGGCTAACGTTTACCGCCTCGCCGAAGTGTCTAACAATATCATCGACCAGTGCGTTCAGCAGGGCGTTCCCTTCGCTCGCGAATACGGCGGTCTCCTCGCCAACCGTTCTTTCGGCGGCGCACAGGTGTCTCGTACATTCTATGCTAAAGGTCAGACCGGCCAGCAGCTCCTTCTCGGCGCTTATGCTTCGCTCAACCGCCAGATTCAGAAAGGCACAGTGAAGTCTTACAACCGTCGCGAAATGATGGACATCGTCATGATCGACGGCCGCGCTCGCGGTATCATCGTCCGCAATCTCGTTACCGGCGAAATCGAACGCTACGCTGCTCACGCCGTTGTGCTCGCAACCGGTGGTTACGGCCGCGCATTCTTCCTTTCTACCAACGCTATGGGCTGCAACGGTTCTGCTGCTGTTCAGGCATTTAAGAAAGGTGCTTACCTCGCCAACCTCGCCTTCACTCAGATCCACCCCACCTGTATCCCCGTTCACGGTGAAGACC
>CAMWNL010000002.1 GCA_947175585.1 uncultured Bacteroidales bacterium
AACTTTAGGCTATTGGTCTCTCTGTGGTGTCTGTTTGTCGCGACGGCCGCGTTCGCACAAATGACGCTTACAGGTACAATCACTGATTCATCCGGCGAAACTATGCCCGGCGTGTCAGTGAAAGTTAAAGGAAATGCGGCTATCGCTACTGCTTCAGACATCGACGGTCGTTTCATTCTCAAACTTCCAAATCTCAATGGCACACTTGAAGTGTCATACATTGGTTACAAACCCCAGTCGATTGCCATTAAAGGCCGCACTAACATCGACATCGTCCTCGTCGAAGACTCCGAAGCCCTTGACGAACTCGTAGTCGTTGGCTACGGCGTGCAGAAAAAAGTCAGCCTCACCGGCTCTGTCTCTGCCGTCTCAGGCAACGATCTCGTAAAAGCGCCGATGTCTAACGTGTCGAGTCTTCTTACTGGTAAGGTATCCGGTATCACATCAGTTCAGTCTACCGGTGTGCCGGGTGGTGACGGTACATCTATCCATGTCCGTGGTCTCAATGACTTTTCCGGCTCAGGCCCTCTCGTCATTGTCGACGGTGTCCCGATGGATATGAACCAGGTCAATCCCCAGGATATCGAGAGTATCTCGGTCCTTAAGGATGCCGCGGCTGCAATCTATGGTGTGCAGGGTGCCAATGGTGTTATTCTTGTAACCACCAAGAAAGGTCAGGAAGGCTCAGCCAAGATTTCATATTCAGGAGCATTTACGTGGGTTCACAACACTGCGCTCCCTGAATATCTTAATGCTGAAGAATACATGTACTGGCACAATAAAGCTTCGGCCATGGACGGCATCACTCCTCGTTATACCGCCGAAATCCAGCGCCGAGTTCGCGAGGCTGCCCCCGACGATTACCTCGGTGAAACCGATTGGATTAAAGAGACTTTCAAGACTGGCTTCACCCAGCAGCACACAGTCTCTGCTTCAGGTGGCGCGAAAAATGTCAACTATTTCGTTTCTCTCGGTCTTCTTGACCAGGAGGGCACGATGCGCAACACCAACTATCGTCGCTACAACTTCCGCTCTAACCTTGATATTAAGGTAGCCAAGAATATGCGCTTCCTCGCTAATATTTCCGGTTATCGCACAGAGCGACTCTGGCCGGCTGCCAGCCTCGACCAGCAGAGCGAGTTCAACCCCTCTCGCGAGGCCTTGACTATGCTCCCGATTTTCCAGAAGACTTATAAAGATTATCCCGTCGCATGGTCTGCCAATGGCAATCACATTAACCCTATAGCCTCGCTCGAAGGCGCCGGATGGAATCATCTTTACAGCAACCGCCTTATCGCTAACTTCCAGCTTGAATATGATTTCAAAGACATTCACCCTGTTCTTGACGGCCTTAAGGCTTCAATCTGGGGCTCCTATGATGCCAACCATGGTTTGACTGACAATTTTGACGGTTTCGTGGCTCAGTATGCCGTTGACCAGAATTTCGGCGAACCTCAGTTTGCTTATAAGCCCGGTTATGGCAAGCCCGGTGAAGGCACATATTTCCGTGCGTCACACTGGAGCGGCAACTGGATTATTCGTCCGCAGATTTCTTATAATCATAAATTTGGTAAAGCCGATATCGGTGCCTTGTATCTCTACGAAGCGACAAAATATTCTAACGGCGTGTTCCAGGCCAATGCCCGTGGCTATAGTGTCTTCGATCCTGTCGATATCTCGCTTGCAGATGAAATTATCTCTACAAGTGTGTTGGGTAGCCACCAGAATTCAGGCGTGGTTTCTCACGTAGGTCGTTTTAACTTCGGTTGGGATGAAAAATATCTCGTGGAGTTCGCGTTCCGTGTCGATGGTTCATACAAGTTCGCACCCGAAAACCGTTGGGGCTTCTTCCCGTCAGTTTCTGCCGGTTGGGTTCTCTCTCAGGAGTCGTTCATCAAAGACAATCTCCCGTGGCTTGACTTCCTCAAACTCCGTGCCAGCTACGGTGAGTCAGGTAAGGACAACGTAAATGCCTTCCTCTATAGCACATTGTTCACTAAGGTGAAAAACGGAACCATCCTCAATGGTAGCCCGATGACCCTCTATTACACCAATTCTTATCCTACCGGTGACCTTGTCTGGTCTACGACCCGTTCATACAACATCGGTCTTGATTTTGACTTGATGAAGCGCATCTTTGGCGCTGAGGTCGACGTATTCTATCAGCACACAAGCGATCTTCTTGAAGAAATCGGTGGTGTATTCCCCTCTTCGCTTGGCGGCAACACTCCTAAATATGAAAATTCAGGTGCTGTCGAAAACCGTGGTATCGACTTCACTCTTAAACATGAACTGACCGTCAACAAAGACTTTAGCTATCGCATCCGCGGTACATTCGGTTTCGCCCGTAACAAAGTCCTTAAGAAGAAAGTCAACGACGACCACCCCTCTTGGCGCAATCAGATCGGTTATCCCATGGGTGCCCGTTTCGGTCTTATCGCTACCGGCCTCGCCCAGACTCAGGAACAGATTGATAATGCTCCTGCCGCGCCTTCAGGCACTATCCGCCTCGGTGATATTCTCTATCAGGATACTAACGGCGACGGTAAGATTATGTACAAAGGCTCGGAGTCTGACTATGTTCGCATCGGTTATGGTGCTCTCCCTGAAATCTCCTTCTCTATGAATATGGATTTCAATTACAAGAATTTCTACCTCAATATGCTCTGGCAGGGTGTTAGCCATGTCGACTATACCCTCAACGGCACTTGGGGCAACGGCCACACCGACTCGACTCCATATACTATGCCTTTCTATGGTGACGCTAACTCTCCGAAATATCTTGTTGAGGAGGCGTGGACCCCTGAGAACACTGACGCCCGTTATCCCCGTCTGTCAACTATTGTCAACGGTAACAACTCTGTGTGCTCGACCTGGTGGCTCGTCAACGGCGAGTATCTCCGCCTCAAGAGCTTGACTTTCGGTTATGATGTCCCGACCAAAGTGCTGACAAAGACGCCCTTCAGCCGCATCAACGTCTACGTTGCCGGCACAAACGTTCTTACATTCAGTCACTTCAAGTGGGTCGACCCCGAGTCGCCTTCTGTCTCTGCAGGTTACTATCCTCAGCAGGCTACATGGAGCTTGGGTCTTAATGTTTCCTTCTAATCCTCTCATCATCCTTACAATATGAAAAGAATTAATTATATATTATTTTCTGCCGCGCTGCTTGTCTCTGCGTCCTCGTGCAACGATATCCTCGATGTCGATTCTACTACTCAGTTCAATGAGTCAGCTATCTGGAGTGACCCCGACGTTGCCGATGGCTATGTAGTTGCAGCCTATAATACTATTGCCGATCACTCAAATCTTCGCAGTAACACCCGTCGTTTCTATGACGCTTATACTGATCTCTATAAATCAACCTCTTGGGACCAGTATGAACACATGTACAACAAGAACCTCATGGAGACCTCAAAGTTCGGTAAAAACAATGCCAGTGACTTTGGCATTTGGAGCGAAGCCTATGGCCGTATCAAGCGCACCAATATTCTGATCAACTCTATCGAGTCGCAGGGTGCTAAATTCGGCGAAAACTGGCAGAAGGTTCGCATTGCCGAGGCGCGTTTCTGCAATGCCATCAACTACTGGTTCATCGCTCGTGTTTACGGTGGTGCTGTGATTCGTACCCCTTACTCGGGAGTTAACGGCAAGACCGATGACGGCAAGTATGAACAGGATTGTAATCGTGCTCGTGTTTCTGAGGCCGAAACTTATGACTATATTATTAAGGAGATGAAAGAGGCGATTGTTGACCTTCCCGACGAATGGGAGAGCAAATATGTAGGTCGCGCCACAAAGGGTATGGTCTATGGTTTCCTTAGCCGTATCGCTCTTTATGCTCATGATTGGGAGACAGCGGTGGAGGCTGCCGATAAATGCAAGGAACTCGGCAAATATGAGCTCGTGGCCAACTACGCTGACCTTTTCAAGCTTGACAAGGATGCTGCCAATCGTAAAGAGGTCATTTATGCCCTCTATGGTTTGAAAGATATCACTAAGTTTGATTTTGACAATAAGATGCGTCCTTTTGGCGATGGAGCTGTCTATAACACAAGTGCCGCTTCTATGGGTCAGATTGTCCCCACGTCTGAGCTCGCTGATTCTTACGAGTTCAAGGACGGCACTGAATTTGACTGGTCTACCTGGAATAAAGTCACTGATGCCAATGGCAAAAGACTCGAAGATCCTTTCACCTATCGCGAACCGCGATTCCAGGCCACGATTCTCTATAATGGTGCTACTTGGGAAAAACGCACTATCGAGACCTATGTCGGTGTTAACGCGTCGGTTGGCGACGGTGCCGACTCATTTAAAGAGTATGTGAATGCCGGTTCTACCGCAGGCCACACTTGCACAGGCTACTACATGCGCAAATATCTTATGGAAGGTAATTCAGAGTGGACAACCAAGCAGAGTTGGATGACTGAAAATATTCTTCGTTACGCCGAAGTTCTTCTCAACAAGGCCGAGGCGCTTGCCGAACTCGGTCGCATCGACGAGGCTCTCGCGCCCCTCAATCAGGTTCGTGCCCGTGTAGGTCTGCCTGCTAAGACTGTCAAGGATGCGCCTGACAAGGATTCTTTCATGAAAATACTCCGCAAAGAGCGCATTTGCGAACTCGCCGGCGAAGGCCTCCGCTATTGGGACCTCCGTCGTTGGAAGATTGCTCACGAGGTCATCGACGGACAGACAGTCCATGGTGTGAAGATCACGCGACGCGCTTCCGGTTCGTTTGCTTACGCTCAGGTTGATTGCGACGGTGGTAATACTCGCATTTTCCAGCAGCGATACTATTATTTCTCTATCCCTGCCGATGAGCTTACCAACAATAAGCTTTGCGTGGATAACCCCGGATGGTAATTAAAATATTTTACTAACAGTTACGTTAAAGTTCAATATGAAACTTTTTAAATATATTGCCGCTTCGGCTATCGCGGCTTTCTTCTGCCTCGCGGTCAGCTCTTGTGCCGAGACAGGTTCAGAGTTCGAACACGACAGCAATCTCCTCAAGACGGTTAGTATCAAGACTAACCCCGGTGCTGATGGCATCGCGGGAGAGATTATCGAGTATGATGCTCAAGGTCAGGTTGTCCCGGCCGATCAGGTGACTCTCGAATCTGTCGCCGGCGGTCACGGTGTTGTTCTCTTCGAGCTGTCTCCGCTCTTGCGTGGTGTCTATGACCCCGAGCGTTGTTATCTCGGCGCTTCTCTTACGTTTGACCAGATTATCCGTCCGGGTCTTAACGGTATTAAAAATATCACTAATCGCGATGCGTCAGGTGTGGCTCAGGGCATTGATGTTACTGTTACTTCAGGCATCGGCACAGTCCGCCCGTATAAGATTATAGGATATTTCCAGGGCGAGTATAAAATTAACCCCGAAGACTAAACCCATAGAAATCACTTACAGTTATGAAGATTAAACCATTAAGATATCTGCTTGCCTCCGCGCTTTCAGTCATGGCCGTTGCTGCAGTGACTTCCTGTAAAGACGACATGTCTGATACTCTTCGCAGTGAGGCGAAAATCGAACCTTATAACTTCACCGTTACCGGTGTAGGTGTCAATCCTGATAAGGCTGCTCCTGTGTTCCGCACGAATTTCTCGGCCGGAGGCGATACCATCTATATCCGTGTCCCTGAAAATTATGATGTTAAGGGCGAACTCAACGGTGCTCTCCCTAATTTCTATCTGTCAATGGGTGCGACCGTCACTCCTCCCATGACCGAAGCTCAGGATTTCTCAGACCCCGAGCATCCGGTTGAGTACACTGTAACCTCTGCCGACGGATCGGCTACCCGTAAATTTTATGTGACATATATGCTCGTGCCTCAGATTCCTATTGCTTATGGTGAAGGCTTCACTGAGGGCGAGAAAATTGCCGTTAAGACCTATGTTGAGCTTGGCTTCCCGGGCTCTTATGGTAGTTGGGCCGGTGATAATCTTAATCCTAATCAGGGCGACCTTATGGGCTTCCCGGCTTTCTGCGGCAACGAACATTTGGTCGTTTTCTCTCGCCGCTTCGCCTGGGGTGATGATGGTTCATCAGGTGCTGGTGCGGTGACCGCAAACCCGGCTCACGCTTTCAAAGTGTTTGATATTGCAACTCTCGCTCCTGCCGGTAGCCTCAATTTGGGTGGCATATCGCCTGCCGATGTTGTAGCTGTTGCTTCTGACTGGAGCGGTAACATGGTTGCTGCTGTTGGCCGCAAAGCCTCTGGTAAGACAGACTTTTATTATTGGACGTCTCCGACAGCTTCACCAGTTCTTCTCGGCACGGCTGACGTCTCAGTCGATATCAGTGCTCACGCTGCAGACGCTTCTCCCTATATCAATATCGCCGGAGACGTTACCGGTTCAGCCGTAATAGCAGCTTCTGCTCCTCGTGACGCAGATGGTTCTCACTACAAATTCACTTTCGCCGGCGGCAAGATGGTTCCTGGCTACGATGTTATTAAGAGTGGTCATAGTTCTCTTGATAAAAACGGCTATCAGATGATTTCGTTCTTCGGACCCGAAGCTAACGCCCCATATCTTGTCGGCGATACTCAGGACAACCCCGGCGAGGACAATGGTCAGATTCAGATTTATCTCAATAACCCCGACGGCACTAACCGTGGCACAATGGACTATCACTGCTCTGATGTCAACGGTTGGGTGATGGACTCTAATAAAGGCGATGTTTGGTGGTCGCGTTCCGGCAAATGGCTTTCTCGCGACGGTGCTCGCCGTCCTACTGTCCATGCTTTGGTTCTCAACGGCAAATCATATTCCTATTGGACGACCGGCACAGACTGGGGGTCTCGTGGAGTGTTGATGGATCAGGATTTGACCTCAGGTGTTGACCTCCAGGAAATCGGTGGCTTAAAGAATCCCTATCCGGGTTGGTGCTATGGTCGTGATACCGGCGCTAAGCGTGACAGTGGCGATGAAGGCATTTATGTGACTTCGTCATTCGGCGCTATTGCTGACTGGTTCTTTGATGACGAGACATCGATCGGTTATCTTGCACTTTGGACCGACCGTTTCGGTGTCGTACTGTTCCGTATCACCTGTTATGAGCTTTAATTTATAGGATTCGTAAGATACAATTTATTGTGCGGCGGCGCTCCATATTTGGGGCGCCGTTGTTCTATGGTCACATTTGCCGTTTATGGTTCAAATTTTACCTGTAGTAAAGCTCAGTTGGCCAAAAAACTCAAAATATATTTTGATATTTCGAAAATTATATCTTATTTTGTGACACAAAATCGTTTTTTTGTTCTGTAACCCGTGTGGTAAGCCACGAACTTCAAAAATATTTCATGAAATATACAGCGCTTTTTAAGATTTTTACTCTCCTCTTGATGACCCTCACTGCTTGTTCTCCCCAACGTCGAGACGACGGCCCGGTCGCAGAGATGGCTCGTCGACTTTTCCCTCAGCATGCCGACTCCTTTGTTTTTGTAGTTGAACCTGATTCAGCTGCTTCTGACCGTTTTACCCTTGAATCGGTTGATGGAAAAATCGTTATTACGGCTAATAATAACAACTCTCTCGCCGTCGGTTTGAATCATTATCTCAAGAACTTCTGTAACACTCGTGTCTCATGGTTCGCGGCTGATTCAGTCATTATGCCCGATGTCCTCCCCGTCGTGCCTGAGCGCGTTGAGGCTACGGCCGATGTTGATAATCGCTTCTTCCTCAACTATTGCACTTATGGTTACTCTATGCCATATTGGAAGTGGGCTGATTGGGAACGCATGATTGACTGGATGGCGCTCAACGGTGTCACCATGCCGCTCGCTATCACCGGACAGGAATCTGTCTGGTATGAGGTTTGGCGCGAGATGGGGCTTACCGACGAACAGATCCGTTCTTATTTCACGGGTCCGGCTCAGCTGCCCTGGCATCGCATGTCCAACGTTGACTATTGGCAGTCTCCTCTGCCTATGTCATGGTTGGAAGATCAGGCCGAACTCCAGAAGAAAATTCTTGAGCGCGAGCGCGAGTTTGATATGACTCCCGTCCTGCCTGCTTTCTCAGGCCATGTTCCCGGTGAACTCAAAGATCTGTACCCCGATGCTCGCATCCATCAGATGAGTCAGTGGGGTGGTTATGATGACAAATACCGCAGCCACTTCATCGAGCCTATGGACTCGCTTTACGGCGTTATTCAGAAAAAATTCCTTCAGAAGCAGACTGAGATGTATGGCACTGACCATATTTATGGCATCGATCCCTTCAACGAGGTTGACTCTCCTGACTGGAACGAACAGTTCCTCTCCGAGGTGTCAAAACGCATCTACGGTTCTATTGCCGAGATTGATCCCGAGGCGACATGGCTCCAGATGACATGGATGTTCTATCATTCTAAAGACAAGTGGACTCAGCCGCGCATCGAGGCATTCCTCACCGCCGTGCCTGACGGAAAACTGATACTTCTCGACTACTATTGTGATGACACTGAAATCTGGCGTCAGACCGATCGTTATTACGGAGCACCCTTTATCTGGTGCTATCTTGGCAACTTCGGAGGCAACACCATGATTGCCGGCAACATTGACCAGACTGATGCACGCATCGACAGCGTGATGGCTGAAGGCGGCAAAAACCTCATAGGTCTCGGTCTCACTCTCGAAGGCCTTGATGTCAATCCCCACATGCACGAGCTCGTCCTCGATAAAGCGTGGTCTGCTTTCCCCGGCACCGAGGCTTGGGTTGACACTTGGGCTCGTTCTCGCGGTGGCGATCAGGATTCTCTCGTCATCTCAGCCTGGCGTGCGCTCCACGATAGCATTTACACCCATCAGGCTACTTGCGGACAGGCTGTCCTGATCAATGCCCGTCCTATGCTTGTCGGCACGGATAGCTGGAACACTTACCCCGATATCTTCTACGACAACTCGACTCTTTGGTCTATCTGGCAGACTCTTCTTGCCGCTGAAGTTGACCCGGCGAATCCCGGCCACAACTTTGATGTTGTCAATGTCGGTCGTCAGGCTCTCGGCAATCTCTTCTCTGACTTCCGCGATAACTTTACCGCCGCCTACAATGCTCGCGACATTGAAGCGATGAAACTCTGGGCCTCACGCATGGATCAGCTTATCGCTGACTCTGACCGTCTGCTCTCGACTGATCAGACCTTCTCGCTCGGCAAATGGATTGCCGACGCTCGTGACTTTGGTGCGACTCATGAAGAAAAGGACTATTACGAGGAAAATGCCCGTGGCATCCTTACCGTCTGGGGGCAGAAAGCCACTCAGCTCAACGACTACGCCAACCGCGGTTGGGCCGGTCTGACAAATGATTTCTATGGTCATCGCTGGCGTTCGTTCACTGATGCAGTCATTGCTGCAGCTGAGACCGGCAAGTCTTATGACCCGAAAGCATATTATGACTATATTACCGACTGGGAAGAGCAATGGACCCGTGACTTCTCCAAGACTTATCCCGTGGTTTCGGGTGAGTCTCCTGTTGAGGTCGGTCGTGAACTCGCAGCCAAATATCAGTCTTATTTTAATTAACCTATTATTCACCCCTTAAAATCAACTCTTAAATCAATCCTCAATTTAACTCTTCTCAATTTATGAATCAAACAAATCTGAATTCCTACTTAAAATCTAACAAATTAAAAATCTTATGCAAAAACGTCAGTGCTTTTTAAAGTTGTGGAGCCTTGCCGCCTTGCTGTGCCTTTCTTATGGCAATGTCTATGCGGCTGATGTTCCCGAACCTCAGGCATCTACGAGCAGCGTAAAGGGTGCCGTGACCAAGGTCACCGGTACTGTCATTGACGAACTTGGCGAAGGCATCCCCGGTGCCTCCGTTAAACTCGTCGGCGGCTCTAAAGGTGCTATCACCGACATCGATGGTTCGTTCACCATCGAGGTTCCCAAAGGTTCTAAACTCGAGATTTCATTCCTCGGTTACACTCCTGAGACCATTGTTGTCGGCGACCAGTCGTCTTACACTATTGAACTTCGTCCTCAGAGCGAAATGCTCGACGAAGTCGTGGCTGTCGCATTAGGTACTCAGAAAAAAGAATCAGTCATTGGTGCGATTTCTACTATTGACGCGAGCTCCCTTAAGGTGCCTGTGGGCAACCTTTCTTCTGCCATCGCCGGTAAGATTGCCGGTGCTGTCGTGATGCAGCGTACTTCAGAACCCGGTTCTTCTGCCGACTTCTGGATTCGTGGTATCTCTTCTTTCGGTGCAAACAACCGTCCCCTCGTCCTCGTCGATGGTATCGAACGCTCGATGGACCTCGTAGACCCCGAAGACATCCAGTCTTTCTCAATCCTTAAGGACGCGACCGCTACCGCCCTCTATGGTGTGCGTGGTGCTAACGGTATCGTGCTTATCACAACCAAACGCGGTACTGAGTCTAAGCCCAAAGTGACCGCTAAAGTTGAGTATGGCTTCACTAACCCCGTTAAGATTCCTGAAATGGCTAATGCCGAGCAGTTCATCGACTTCTATAACGATATTACTCTCGACGCCACAGGAGCTCTCGCATTTGACCCTGCTACAAAGGCTATGTACCTCAACGGCACAGACCCCGACCTCTATCCTAACGTAGACTGGGTTAACACCATCTTTAAAGACCACGCGAGCACAACCCGTGTTAACGTCAGCGTTTCCGGTGGTACTCCTACAGTCCGTTACTACGTGGGTGGTTCGTTCTATCGCGAAGGTTCAATCCTTAACGCAGAGAAGGCTGATACTTACGATGCCAACATGAACTACACCAAGTATAACTTCCGTGCCAATGTCGACATCAATATCACAAAGTCTACTGAGCTCGGTCTTTCGTTGGCTAACCTTTACTCTACCAAGAACCGTCCTTACACAGCTCTGTCAACCATCTACACCCGTACACTTCAGACCACTCCGATCGCAACCCCGATCAAGTATTCTGATGGTACACTTGCTTTGCCTAAGAACGGTCAGAACCCCTGGTATGACATGAACCAGACCGGTTACGCTCAGGAATTCTCAAGCACCTCTCAGGCTCAGGCTACCTTGACTCAGGACTTCTCTGATTTCGTTACTCCAGGTCTTAAAGCTAACATCAAGTTTGCTTGGGACGCTGCTTACTACACTACTGTGAGCCGCTACAAAAACCCGGCGGTCTTCAGCGCCCTCGGTCGTGACGAGAACGGCGATCTCATCTTCGAGTCCCGTAACCAGTCAAGCGACTACCTCCAGCTCGCTCAGGCATTCGGCAACACCAGCTACCGCAGTACTTCATTCGAGGCATCACTCGTCTATGACCGCACATTCGATCGTGTTCATCAGGTGAGCGGTATGTTCAACTTCAACATGCGAAGCCTCACTTACACCATGCCCGGTAGCTACGAACGCGGTTTCCCCTATCGTAACACCGGTATCGCCGGTCGTGCGACTTATTCTTACGACAGCCGCTACTTCGTTGAGTTCAACTTTGGTTATAACGGTTCTGAAAACTTCTCGCCCAAAAAGCGTTTCGGTTTCTTCCCCTCTTATGCCCTCGGTTACGTTATCTCTAACGAAAAATTCTGGGAACCCCTTACTCCCTATATCAGCCTCATGAAGTTCAAAGCTTCTTACGGTGAGATCGGTAATGACCAGATTGGTGGTGACCGTCGTTTCGCGTTCAACACTACTATGGTCAACGGCACCTACGGCTTCAACTGGGGTACCAATCCTATTACCTCTAATCCCAGCAACGGTGTCGCTACCGGTATCCCCGGCAACGATGACGTGTCTTGGGAAAAAGCTATCAAGAAGAATATCGGTATCGAACTCGGCTTCCTCAACTCATCTGTTAACCTCCAGGTTGACTACTTCTATGAGAAGCGTTCAGGTATCTTCATCCTTCAGCAGTCTGTGCCGACAGTTGTTGGTAACAACGTTCAGCAGTATGTCAACCTCGGTCGCATGCGTAACCAGGGTATCGACGCTACCGCTGAATATAACAAGCAGTTCGGTGACTTCTTAGTATCAGCTCGCGGTACATTTACTTACAACCGCAACCGCAAGGTTTACGACGATGCTCCGACCCCCATCTACCCCTATCTTTCTGCCGCAGGGTTCCCCTATCTTCAGGATAAGGGTCTTATCGCCCTCGGTCTCTTCGAGTCAGAAGAAGACATCGCCAACAGCCCCCGTCAGACATTCGGTGCTGTCGTTCGCCCCGGTGATATCAAGTATAAGGACATCAACGGTGACAACATCATCGACTCTAACGATAAGGTTGCGATAGGCTACTCTCAGATTCCTGAAATCAGCTACGGTTTCGGTGCATCTGTTATGTGGAAGGGTATCGACCTCTCTGTGTTCTTCCAGGGCGTAGGCCATATCACCCGTATCCTCAACGGTCCCGGCTTCTGGGGTCAGGGTCTTAACATGTTGACAACCGGTCAGATCTTCTCTGAGGTTGCTGACAACCGCTGGTCGCTCGACAATCCCGATCCTAACGCTATGTACCCCCGTCTTGCTGTCGACAAAATCGAAAACAACCAGCAGGCATCTACTTACTGGCAGCGCGATTGCAGCTTCATCCGTCTCAAAAATGCCGAAATCGGCTACACCTTCCCCAAGAAGTGGTTTGAGAAGGCCGGTATTTCTAACGTCCGTCTTTATGTTTCTGGCAACAACCTCCTCACTTGGAGCAAATTCAAACTCTGGGACCCCGAGCTTGAATCTGTCAACGGTCAGAAATATCCTCAGATGCGCTCCGGTGCGGTCGGACTCAATGTTAACTTCTAATTCATGACTACGACAATGAAAATGAATAAACTAAAACTTTTCGGATTGGCTTTGGTCACATCAGCCGCCGTTTTCACTTCTTGTAGCGATTACCTCGAAGTGAAGCTTGACGAGCAGCTGACTCTCGACGAGGTGTTCTCTAAGCGTACATCTACTCTCAACTACCTTCGCCATATCTATAGCTACCTCCCCTATGAGGCTCAGTTCCAGATGGAAAACAGCATCATCAATGGTCGTGACGCCGACGGTGCGTCAGTTGCCATGAGTGATGAGTCACACTTCTCTTGGACCATGTGGGTGCCTCATCTTAACTTCGTGACCGGCGACTACGGTCCCACTACCAACAACTGGAACAACTGGCCCGCGATGTATACCGGTATCGAACAGGCAGGTATCTTCATGGATAATATTGACCGTTGTCCCGAATTCTCTGCCGAAGAACGTAAGGTAGCTAAAGCCGAAGCTCGTTTCCTCCGTGCTTACTGCTACTTCCAGCTCTTCCGTCGCTTTGGTCCGGTATTCATTTGGGGTGACCAGCGTTCTCAGCAGACAGTTCGTCCCGAGTCAATTGACCGTAACACTGTCGACGAGAATCTTGAATTTATGATTTCTGAAATCGACAAGTCTATCGAAGACCTTCCCCTTACCATCGAAAACGGTGTCCAGATGGATGGCCGTCTGACTAAGGGTGCAGCTATGGCAGCTAAGGCTCGTATCCTTCTTTATGCAGCAAGTCCCCTCTACAACGGTTGCGACCTCTATAAGGGCAAACTGATGAATAAAGACGGTAAATACCTCTTCCCCCAGACTCCGGATCCCGAAAAATGGACCGCAGCTGCTAAGGCTGCCAAGGCTGTGATTGATCTTAATATGTATTCTCTCTACGAGGACAATTCTGAATCTGATCCCTTCCTTAAGGCTATCAAGTCTTATCAGGGTGTGCAGTTCGAGCCGTGGAACAGCGAAATCATCTGGGGTTATTGGCCGCGTTGCGCGCCCAACTCTGCAAATGCAGGCCTTTACATCGCATACATGAACAAGGCTCGTTATTGTCCGACAGGTATCGTCCGTCAGGGTTGCTCGGGTTACTGTCCCTCACTCAAACTGTTTGATACATATCCTATGGCTGAGTCAGGCCGTTATCCCGTGACCGGTTATGACGCAAACGGCGATCCTATCGTCGACCCCGAGTCAGGTTATGTCAACACCGGCTTCACCAAAGACTGGGAACATCCGATCGAAGGTTCTGAATTCGGTGGTGTTGAGGCTCACAACTCATGTATCGGCCGCGATGCACGTTTCTACGCTTCAATCCTTGCCAACGGTTTCTACTGGGTCAATGCTTTCACAGCTCAGGGTACTAAGATGATTGTAACATTCCACTCTACAGGTTCGTCACCTTACACTAACCTCACCGCCGACAACTCTAAGGTTGGTCTCCTCTGGCGTCGTTTCCTTGACACAGGCAATGACTATCAGAACGACCAGTGGGGCACATCATTCTGGTTCTACTACCGTCTCGCTGAGATTTATCTCAACTACGCTGAGGCTTGTAACGAAATGCCTGCGCGCAACGAAGCAGAGGCTCTCAAGTATGTTAACCTTATCCGTGAACGTGCCGGTCTCAACAAACTTGAAGAGGCTTATCCCGAAGTAAGAGGCAATCAGGCTCTCCTTCGCGAACTCCTCCGCAAAGAGCGCATGGTCGAACTCGCCTTCGAAGGTCACCGTTACTACGACTGCCGTCGCTGGATGATTGCAGAAAAGGAATGGAATTATCAGCCTAAGACTCTCAACGTACTTGCTAACACTTACGAAAATTCTTGGGAACGCACTAATAATGTTTGGAACCGCTCAATGGTATTCGAACCCAAACATTACTTCATGCCGATTAACCAGGCTCAGCTCAATGAAATGGTTAATCTTACCCAGAACTACGGTTGGTAATCTTAATAAATTGACTTACTACAATGAAAAATAAATTATATATTTCACTCCTTGCCGCTTCCGCTTTGGCTTTCAATTCTTGCGAGAGCGACATCAACAACTTCATGGTTGACGACACCGTAGGTCTGTTGAACTCGGGCCTTGTCACTACCGAAGTTTATCTGGGAGTCGATGATCCGACTAAGGTCTATGCTATCAAGGCCGGAAAAGGTTTTCAGGACGCTCAGGTTTCAATCAAGGTCGACAACAGTGTTTTGACTGAATATAATGAGCTTTCGACTACTGCAGTTAAGCTTGACGAACTTCCTGCCGATTGCTACTCAATCACAGTAAGCTCTGTTACTCTGACAAGCGATGACTACCGCGTGCCCTTCGAAATTTCTTGGAATCGCGACCGTCTCTCGGAAGTTCTCGCCCAGAATCCTAACGTAGGTCTCCCGTTGCGCATGATTGTCGACTCTGACGCAGCCATCGCTACTGACCGTCTCACAACCATCATCAAGCCGACTCTCGAAACTCCTTATGTGTCATTCGACATGTCAAAGCTTGATAAGAATGGTGTATTCAAAGCGGTTTCACCCACCCGTGACCAGGTGTATGAAAGCGAACTTTACTTTAAAGTAACCTCTAACTTCATCGCTCAGCGCGACATCGAGTATACTCTCGAAATCGACGAGACTCTCATTGCCGAGTATAATGAGGCTAACGGTACTGCATACAAGCTCCTTCCTGCCGAAGCTTATAAGCTCGAACTTACAGGCAATGAGATTAAGCAGTATCTGAGCGAAGACATGTTTAAGATGTACTTCTATCGCAGCGCTCTGGTGCCCGATAACGCGCCTTCTAACTTCGGCGATTTCATGCTCCCGATCCGCATCAAGTCAGTGTCTTCATCTTACGTAGACCCGGTCAACTGCAAACTCCTCTATGCTGTTTCAGTTGTGCCTATGACCGTTGAAAAATCTAAGTGGTCTATCGTTGAATGTAACTCTGACGTTAATGACGATCCCGAATCTACCGATTCTGAAAAAGCAAATAACGGCGCTGATGCCCTCATCGACGGTACAACCAGCAAATGGTGGCGTTCAATCTACCGCACTGCTCAGGATCTTCCTTACTACGCAGTCATCGACTTAGGTCGCAAGACAGCCGTAGCTAAGGTTGGTTTCGAAATCCCTGCAAGTTCAAACAAGCGCTATGCTAACTCAAAGGCCGGCCATGTTGAGGTAAGTGAAGACGGCACAACATGGGTTAACGTAGGTACTTGGGAATCACCCTCAGCTGCTACTCAGTCAGTAGTTGCCGACGTAACTCCTACTACCGCGCGCTATCTGAAGTTCGTCATCGACGAAGTATTCAAAGATGCGTCAAGTGGTTCGATCAAGAATCCTAACGCTACCGCCATCGGCGAAATCAACGTCTGGGGTGAAGTAGCAACTTGGGAAGAAGACACTGAAGAATAAATAACGTCAACATATCCCACAAAAAAGGAGAGCGTCAGCTCTCCTTTTTTTGTGCCTGATTGCTTCGACAATCCGGTTGCGGTTAAAACTCGCTGAATGCTAATGGAAGTGTTGATCTGACTGACGGCAATACATAGATGGCGTTGGCGCCGACTAATATGACCTCTACATTATCCTTGGCGAGAGTCTCGAACTCTAACAATGACTGGCGGCACGCTCCACAGGGTGCAACCGGTTCGGCGATCTCTTTACCGTCTGTGCCGACTGCGGCGATAGCAATGGCTTTAAAGCGCGCGTCAGGGTAGGTCGCGTGAGCGTAGAACGCCGCTGTGCGTTCAGCGCAGGTTCCCGACGGAAAAGCCGCATTTTCCTGGTTTGCTCCGGTTACTATTTCGCCATTGTCGAGTTCAATGGCTGCTCCGACGTGAAAATTACTGTATGGCGCATAGGAGCGCTCGGTTGCTTTACGGGCGAGGTCGACGAGCTTGCGTTGGCGGTCACTCAGCTCATCATAACTGAGCTCCGCTATTCTGACTACGATTTCTTTTTCTTTCATAAGTGCTGACGATTATGTATTCTATGCTGCAAATATAACAAAAAAGAAGCGCTATGATCACTCACCGCGCTTCCCAATTGAAAAATTCTTCATTTATCATTCTTAATTTTGCATCATAAAATATGTATCTTGAATATGAAATCCTGATTTGTTATTCTACTGTCCATGTTTCACCGGCGAGAATCATGTCGCGCAGTGTGTCAAAGCCTTTGCGCGCTCTGACCTCTTCAATCTGCATTGACACCCCCTCGTTGTAGGTCGGGGATGCAACATCGCGGATCACTCCGACTGCCAGCGGCAGTTTGTCACCATCCATCATAGCCAACTGCTGGTGGAGGAAATTGCTTTCGCAGTGTGCGTCATGCACGAGCACGTCATCCATCGTGTAGCCGTCTTCTCCGATAGTCACAGCCTTGAGCAGGAAACCGTCCTGCACGAGACCGCGGTTATTGTCTTTACCAAACACCATCTTTTCGCCGTGGCGGAGGTGGATAGTCTTGTCAGCGCGCACCGAGCGGTCGGTGATCGGGTTATGTATACCGTTGTTAAATATTACGCAGTTCTGCAAGATTTCGACTACAGACGCGCCTTTGTGACGGGCGGCTGCGGTCAGCACCTCGACTGATGTGGCCAGTTCTACGTCAATCGAGCGAGCGAAGAAGTTGCCGCGGGCACCAAACACGAGTTCAGCCGGGATAAACGGATCTTCAGTTGTGCCGTAAGGCGACGATTTCGAAACGAAACCGCGATCAGACGTCGGCGAATACTGACCTTTTGTAAGACCGTAAATCTTGTTGTTGAAGAGCAGCATGTTGATGTCGACATTGCGGCGCACGGCGTGGATAAAGTGATTACCGCCGATTGCGAGACCATCACCGTCACCTGAGATCTGCCATACTGTCATATCGGGATTCGCGACTTTGAAGCCGGTGGCGATGGCCGCCGCACGTCCGTGGATGGTATGAAAACCGTATGTATCCATGTAGTAGGGCAGACGTGACGAGCATCCGATGCCCGAAATGACGGCAGTCTTGTGAGGAGGCACACCCAGTTCGGCCATTGCCTTGTGGAGAGTGTTGAGGATTGCGTGGTCGCCACAGCCGGGGCACCAACGCACTGAAAGTTGATTTTTATAGTCGGCTGCTGTATATTTCTTATCTTCCATTGCGATTTATTTTTCAATAATTTCGCTTACTTGGTCTACAATCTCTTTAACCATGAAGGGCTGACCCTGCACCTTGTTGATACGGTAGATTTCGGTGCGCGGATATTTAGCCTGCAGGTAGTCGGCAAACATTCCCGTGTTGAGCTCGGCAACGACAACTTTCTTGTAGCGGCTGAGCACCTCGCCGGTGTTGGCCGGCAACGGGTTGATGTAGCGGAAGTGGGCAAAAGCCACAGGGCGACCCGACTTGTTGAGTTCGTCGGCAGCGGTGTGGAGATGACCGTAAGTTCCGCCCCAGCCAACGAGCAGTGTGTCGGCGTCAGCGTTGCCGATGACTTCAAGCTCAGGTATATCGTCGGCGATACGTGCGATCTTTTCGCGGCGGATGTTGACCATCTTCTCGTGGTTGACCGGATCAGTAGATATGCCTCCGGTAACTACGTCTTTTTCCAGACCACCGATGCGGTGGGCGCAGCCCTCTGTGCCGGGCACGGCCCAAGAGCGCACTTTAGTGACCTCGTCGCGCGAGTAAGCACACCATGATCCGTCGCGCATATCGGCAGGCACATCGGGTGTCTTTATTTCAGGGAACTCATCAGCTTCAGGCACTCGCCATGCAGACGATCCGTTACCGATAAATGCGTCGCTGAGCAGGATTACCGGTGTCATGTGTTCTACTGCGATGCGACAAGCTTCAAACGCCATCGTGAAGCAGTCGGTCGGAGATGCCGGAGCTACAACTGCTACCGGTGACTCACCGTTGCGGCCATATAGTGCCTGCATAAGGTCGGTCTGCTCGGTCTTGGTAGGAAGACCGGTCGACGGACCACCGCGCTGCACGTCGATCACTACGAGCGGCAACTCGGCCATTACGGCGAGACCGATGCCCTCGCTCTTCAATGCGAGACCGGGTCCGGAGGTGGAGGTGACTGCGAGATTGCCTGCAAATGAAGCTCCGATTGCCGAGCATACGCCGGCGATTTCGTCTTCCATCTGGCAAGCCTTCACGCCGAGATCCTTGCGCTTGGCAAGTTCATGGAGGATGTCAGTAGCCGGAGTGATGGGATAGGAACCGAGGAACAGCGGACGTCCGCACTTCTCTGACGCCATAATCAGACCCCAGGCAGTCGCGGTGTTGCCATTGATGTCTGTGTAGACACCGGGACGCGGATCCTCAGTCTCGACGCGATAAGTTGACACCGAAGCGTGGATATTGTGGCCATAATCGTAACCGGCATCAAGCACTTTGGCGTTGGCCTCGTAGACGGCCGGTTTCTTGGCAAACTTATTCTTGAGATGACGCTTGGCCGCTTCGAGCGGACGGTCAAAAAGCCAGCAGACGAGACCGAGCGCAAAGATGTTGCGGCACTTCATCACAGCCTTCACATCAAGACCGCTGTCAGCGAGGGCCGCCTTGGTCATCGAGGTTACGGGTACTTCGAGAACCTGAGCAGTTATGCCGAGTTCTTTGAACGGTTCGTCGGTTTTAAACTGAGCCTTCTGGAGGTCTGCTTCTTTAAATGAGTCGATGTCAACGATTATGACGCCGCCGGGCTTCAGGAATTTGACATTCTGTTTGAGTGCGGCCGGGTTCATCGCGATAAGCACATCGCAGCTGTCGCCGGGAGTGTGCACTCCTGTGC
>CAMWNL010000003.1 GCA_947175585.1 uncultured Bacteroidales bacterium
CGCCATTATTGCGCCGCGAGGCGAGGATAGTGCTCGACATGCCGGTCAAAGTTATGTCGCCGGCTGTCCGCGAGATGCGCGACTCGACGCAAAAGTTACTGGATGAAATATTACCGGCCCTCTGACCGGATTGTCTCCCACAACTTTTAGTAGCAAACGGGCGTTACTATCTCAGGAGCGCCATGAAGCGGTTTTTCGTGGGCTATACATATAAAAAATATATAAATAATGTGTAGTTGGATTTTTTTGACTACATTTGTCGCTCGAAAATTAAAAATAAGAATACTATGCTGAAAAATCTCGTAATAGTCGAATCTCCTGCAAAAGCGAAAACCATAGAAAAATTTCTTGGCAAAGACTACAAAGTCATGTCAAGCTACGGCCACATTCGCGACCTGAGAAAAAAAAATTTCAGCATCGACATAGACAACGGCTTCCAACCGATTTATGAAATCCCTGAAGACAAGAAACAGCTCGTCAGCGAACTCAAGAAAGCGGCCTCTCAGGCCGAGACCGTGTGGCTGGCTTCCGATGAGGACCGCGAGGGTGAAGCAATCGCATGGCATCTTTATGAAGTTCTCGGCCTGAAACCCGAAAACACCCGCCGAATAGTTTTTCATGAAATCACTAAGAACGCCATCCTCCATGCTATCGCCAATCCGCGCTCTATTGACATTAACCGTGTTGACGCTCAACAGGCGCGCCGTGTGCTCGACCGCATAGTCGGATTCGAGCTGTCACCCGTGCTATGGAAGAAAATAAAGCCTGCGTTGTCGGCCGGACGCGTGCAGTCGGTTGCCGTGCGTCTGATTGTCGAGCGTGAGAATGAAATCAAAAACTTTGTAAGCGAACCTTACTTCAGGGTCAACGCTCATTTCGCGATTGATGAGACTCATGCTATCAAATCAGAGTTAAATCACCGCCTGCCTGATATCGACAGCGCCAAGGCCTTCCTGCAGGATTGTGCAAAAGCGACATTCACCGTCAGCGACATCAATGTCCGGCCGATAAAAAAGAGCCCGGCGCCACCGTTTACAACCTCTACCCTTCAGCAGGAAGCCTCCCGTAAACTCGGATTCACCGTGTCACAGACCATGATGGTCGCTCAGCGACTATATGAGGCCGGTCATATCACCTACATGCGTACCGACTCTGTCAACCTCTCGAACGAAGCTATCGCGTCAATTTCAGATGAAATCAAACGCAATATCGGCGAAGAGTATCTTCACGTCCGTCGCTACCACACCAATTCAAAGGGAGCGCAGGAGGCTCACGAAGCGATCCGACCCACTTATATCAGCAACGCTACTATAGAAGGCACAGCTCAGGAAAAACGCCTCTACGCCCTAATCTGGAAACGCACCATAGCGTCACAGATGGCCGACGCCCAGGTTGAAAAGACTACTATCGACATTCAGCCGTCTACACGTCAGGAGCATTTCGTAGCCAACGGCGAGACAATCCAGTTTGACGGATTCCTGCGTGTCTATATCGAGAGCCGCGATGACGAGGAAGCTGAGGAAGGACTTCTCACGTTGCCAAAAGTTTCTGTCGGCGAAGAACTGCTGCCTGACGAGATTACAGCCATCGAGCGTTTCACCCAGCAGCCGCCGCGCTACACTGAGGCCTCGCTTGTCAAGAAAATGGAAGAACTCGGCATAGGACGCCCGTCGACCTATGCTCCGACCATCTCGACCATACAGCAACGCGAATACGTAGAGAAAGGCGAGAAAGAAGGCGTTAAACGCTCATTCGACACCCTGACTCTCAAAAAAGGAAAAATCACTGACCGCAAAAAGACCGAAACAGTCGGCTCTGAAAAAGGCAAACTAATCCCCACCGACATCGGCGAAGTAGTCAACACCTTCCTGACCGAATACTTCCCTGACATCCTCGACTATAACTTCACGGCTCGCGTCGAAGAAAAATTTGACGAAATCGCCGAGGGCAAACTTCCTTGGGCCAACGAAATGAGCGATTTCTATCAGGTGTTCCATCCAGAGGTCGACAAGGCGCTCAGCATCAAACTTGAGCATAAGGTCGGAGAGCGTGTGCTCGGCACAGACCCCTCTACAGGCGAACAGGTAAGCGTGAAAATAGGCCGCTTCGGACCCCTCGTGCAGATCGGAACAGGCGAGGGCGAGGAAAAGCCACGTTTTGCGTCGCTGCTCAAAGGTCAGTCCGTATCAACCATCACTCTTGACGAAGCCCTGCGCCTCTTCGAATTTCCGCGCACGATCGGCGAATACGAAGGCGACGAAGTCGTTGTAGCCATCGGCCGCTTCGGCCCTTACGTGCGTCATCAGGGCAAATTCGTCTCCATCCCCAAGGATATTGCTCCTGCCGCTCTTTCGCTCGAAGAAGCCATCGACTTGATCAACGCCAAGCGCGAAGCCGAAGAAAAGAAAGTCGTCAAAGTATTTGACCAGGATGAAGATCTACGCATCCTCAACGGTCGCTACGGCATCTATATCTCCTATAAGAAAGACAATTTCAAAATACCGCGTACAGTCTCCGACCCTGCGTCGCTGACCTACGACGAAGCAATGGAAATTGTAAATTCTCAGGAAACCAAGCCCAAGAAAACTCGCGCATCGCGCAAGAAGGCTTAATACCCATACATAAACATGCGTAAGAATTTATCAGCCAAACCGGGAGCCGAACGCGCGCCGTTCCGTCCCGACATCATACTCCACTTCAGACCATCTGCTCCCGGCCGCCTGCTCGACTTTCTTTTCGAGGTCATGCTTGACCGCAAGCGCACCACTGTCAAAGACTATCTCAAACACCGTCAGGTGATGGTCAACGGTGCGGTCACCACGCAATTTGACCAGGCCGTTAACCCCGGTGATAACGTTGCAGTCAACACTTCGCGCGAGTTCCAGACCCTGCGCAATCCGCGTTTGTCTATCGTCTACGAAGACGATGACATCATCGTAGTCAACAAAGGCTACGGCCTACTCTCGGTCGGCACAGACAAGATCAAGACCGGGACGGCATACTCTATCCTCCGCGATTATCTCAAGCGCGTCGATCCTCGCAACAAGGTCTTCATCGTTCACCGACTTGACCAGCACACATCAGGTTTGATGATGTTTGCCAAAAACGTTAAGGCCAAAGAAGCCATGCAGCACAATTGGAACAATATGGTGCTTGAGCGCCGCTATGTATGCGTAGTCGAAGGCAAGCTCGACCCTCCCGAAGGCGAAATCCGCAGTTATCTTGCTGAAAACTCCCAGCATGAGGTCTACTCCACCGAAGATCCTAACGCCGGACAACTCGCCGTCACCCGTTACCGCACACTCCGCTCGGCCAACGGCTATTCGCTTGTCGAGGTCCAGCTTGAGACAGGCCGCAAAAACCAGATACGCGTCCACATGAAAGATCTCGGACACCCCATAGCCGGTGACCGTAAATATGGGGCCAAGACATCGCCTATCCACCGCCTCGCCCTCCACGCCATGACGCTGCGCTTCGCTCACCCTGCTAACCGCGCAGACATGAACTTCTCCACACCCATCCCGGCTCCATTTGCCAAGATGGTAAAATAGATTCTATTATATCATACATCCGATAACTGACAAAGGTGCCTCGCAAACATATTATTGCAGGGCACCTTTGTTAATTCCATTATATCAGATATGTCAGTTAGACTGCAGTGGTGTCATGTGATAGCCGAGCGCATTGAGCTCCATAGCCATGCCGGCGAGGTAGAGTTGGTGTAGTGCGGCAATATAGCATCCGAGAGCAGCCTCGGTGCCGGGTTCTACATGCTCGTGACTTAGTTTGCCATAGACGCGCGACGCACATTCGGCGACAAGTTCAGTGATTTTCTCTGCTGCCTCACCTTTATAGCCTAAAAGATCCTCGACGACCGCCTCATCCATGTTGTCATAGCCACGTTTATCGCGCAACGCTTCATACAGACCTTTCTCCTGAGAATATTTCTCCCAATCGGTGTCCCAGTAAAAGGCCATCGCCATACCGACAAACATCATCCAGCCAAGCGACACTACCGGATATTGCTGAAATTCTCGCGCACCATCGGGCATATATGCTCTTACGATCTCACCCCAGCGCTCCTCGACGTCAGGACATTCAGGCACATGGGGATCAAGCGCCTCCTTCTTCTGCAGGAAACTTATAAGGTCTTCGCGAACCTTCACTTCAAAACTATCTACCAGATATTTACTGCTATTTTCCATAATTGTAGTTTGTTTGATTACACTATACTAACACTCCCGACCTGCGAATGGTTGAAAAAAAGCATGCGACGCCTTGTGAGCGCCGCACATACTTTTATTTAATCATTCATGACGATTAATGGCATCCGCAACCACCGTCGTTGCAGCCTTCGCCACATCCGCCATCGCCGCAATCACCGCCGTGGCAACCACAGCATCCGGCCGGACGAAGATCCTCTTCGGTGACATCACGCACTGTCTTTACAGTGCCTTTGATGCGCACCTTACAGTCGACAAGCTGATGGTTGAAATCCATCTTGACATAGTCCGGAGTCACGTCTACGACGAGACCCTCGATGCGGAATCCGTCAGCTGTCATCATCGGCAGACGCACACCTTTCTTGATATTTTCTTCATCAAATTTTCCGTCGATTTCAAAGACTTCGCGACCGAGTTCGACAACTTCTTCGGGATTGTGGCAGCCGAAAGCCTCCTCGGGGAGAGCGACCACATCATAGCTGTCTCCGGCGCTCAGACCGTCGAGAGCGGCTTCAAGAGGTTTGATAAGACCTTCGGTTACTCCGAAGACCACACATTCGGGCGCATCTTCGGTCACTTCGTGTACCAATGTTTCACTGCCGTCTTCGTTGACTTTATAAAGATCAAAAACGAGTTCGACATACTTACCGGGTTTAATTGTTTCCTTTTCCATATTTATCTATTTTTTGTTTGTGTTGCAAATTTAGTCTGTCAACTATAGATATAACAAAAATCATGCCACATATTATCAGATAATTTGTAACTTTACGTTCACCATTAATAAAAAATGACAGAACAAACAATGCATGTAGCCGTATATTGCAGCGCCGCCGATAGCCTACCCTCACTCTGGATCAAAGCGGCTAGAGAAGTCGGACACGTGATCGGCGAGCGCAACGCCACACTCGTCTACGGAGGTGTCGACGCCGGACTGATGCGCGAAGTCGCTTCAGCAGTCAAGGCCACCGGCTCAGGTAAAGTGGTCGGGGTCGTGCCTGACCGTCGCTCGACGATGGCCTCACCGCTCAACGATGAGCGCATCGACACAACAGGTCTGGATGACCGTAAGGCTCAAATGCAATCACTGGCCGACGTCTTCGTCGTGCTTCCCGGCGGATACGGCACCCTCGACGAACTGACCGGCGCTATGGCATACATAAAGTTCAACGCCATCGCCGACAAACACATCTTGGTCTATAATCCCGACGGACTGTATGACAACCTGCTCGCCCAGTTTGAAACAATGATTAGACTCGGCCTTATGAGCCGGACAAACCTTGAAGCCTTGGAAATATGCACCGATGTCTCTGAACTCGTCTCTCGCTTGCGACAACTGATCTCATAACCTTATATTTTTCAAAAATGACAAAAAGCAACGTATACACTCGCTCAGGCGACCGCGGAACGACTTCGCTCGTCGGCGGCACGAGAGTCGCCAAAGACTCCGCTCGCCTCGAAGCCTATGGAACTGTCGACGAACTCAACTCCTGGCTCGGACTCATACGCGCAAGCCAATTTGTGAGTCCCGAAGATAAGACCATCCTCCACAAGATTCAGAACCGACTGTTTGACATAGGATCCATGCTCGCCACCGAACCCGAAAGCCACTGGCAACCCGAGCCTTTGGCACCTCACGCCGTCACAGAAATCGAGGAGGCAATCGATCGGCTCGACAATGCCCTGCCTGCTCACCACCGGTTTATTCTGCCAGGCGGATGCGAGGATGCGGCCCGCGCTCATATCGCGCGCTGCGTCGCCCGTCGCGCTGAACGTCGCATCATCACCCTCGGCAACGATACAGAAGTTGACCCTCAAATAATCAGCTATATCAACCGTCTTAGCGACTATCTTTTTGTGCTCGCACGCGCAATCAACCATAATTTCGGCTCAGAAGAAATATTTTGGGAGAAAAATTGTTAATGTATTAAGAATTTTACTACATTTGCGCACTTTATCGGGAACTGACACGTTTAGTTTCTAAATATCTCGATCATTAACCAACTAAAAAGATACTCAACTATGTATTGGACTCTTGAACTCGCATCAAAACTCGAAGACGCACCGTGGCCTGCAACCAAAGACGAACTTATTGACTATGCGATGCGTAGCGGCGCCCCACTTGAAGTAATCGAAAACCTTCAGGAAATCGAAGACGAAGGCGACACCTACGAATCAATCGAAGACATCTGGCCCGACTACCCCTCCAAAGAAGACTTCCTCTTCAACGAAGACGAGTATTGATTATGGCTATTTAATCTAACTGCAAGAAATTCAAAGAGTTGACTTCATATTATCGCGACAGTCAACTCTTTTTTTATAGCATTTTACCTCATTTTACAGCAGAATAAACTAACGTAAAACTAACATTGCCGTATAAAAAAAGTATCACCATCAAGATAAACTGTCGTAAAAAAGGCGTAACTTCACGTATATCAAAGGCTAAACTAGGTGTTGTGTCTTATTGTCGCATTATCTCTAAGTTTTTCCGTTTGTCATAAACTCAGCCTGACACCTGAGCAAGTTGAACTATTTATCAGCAATGGTTAGCCGGACGGTTATTGGTCATAAGATTTCTCCGATAGCTTTTGTGTATGAAGGCGTCTCAGATGGTCGGTGATTTCTAATATTGCAGACTTGGCGATATTTATGGCCTGGAGATAGAGTGCTTCTGTAATAAATAGTCCTTCTGACTCTATCTCATTGAGATCATACTCATCAGTCTTACCAACTACGTCCAAGTCAATATATACGTCCAAGTCATATCCGTCGTAATAGAACTCTTCTATCCATAGCTTTTCACGATCATAGCTTAAATTCTGTATATGGATAAAAGAGCCGCCATCATAGACATAATCCCCTGCTACTATTGGCCGCTCGATTGGGCGACCATGCTTTTCGGCGAGAGCGCATATTTCTTCTCCGGCCTTATGAAACAAGTCTATCACATATTGGAAATCGTTTTCGTCTATTTTTACGTAGCTGTCATCGTAAGAAGCAGGGAAGCCGTCACCATCAGAGATTGAGTCATTACCTACTTGAAAACAGAATGTGCCATCGCCTTTAGGTCGGTTGACATTATGCTCAATAATTTCATATTCTTCCCATAATGGGTCAAATCCTAACCAATATTCAAAATCATTAGATCTGTCTTTCTTCATATCCCCTTTAGTTTTTCTGCATTAATGCCTGAAGGTAATCATTTATTTCCAAAATTACTGAATTCCCAATGTTTAGCGCATTACGAAAAGCATCTTCGCTTAAAAGAAAACATCGTGACTCCCACTCATCTCGATCATAATCAAAATCGTTATCAATGGTAGTCATGCTGATGTCAACATCTAAATAATCAGGTGAATAGTCATCGGGAGTGTAAGAGAATTGCTTGACCTGCAACTTTTGTCGATTATTGCTTAAATCGTGGACATATATGAAATGACCGGAATCAAAGATAAAATCCCCACAAGTAAGTGGACGGTCGAGTGGCTTGCTATTATTTTTAGCAATCGTGAGCATTTCTTGACCGGCCTTATGAAGTAAGCCCAACACATGTTGATAGTCTTGTTTGGCAATCTTGAAGTACGTATCATCATAAGATGTAATGAATCCATCGCAGTCCTCAATATTGTCTTCTCCCACAAGCAGGCAATAACTACCCTCTCCGACAGGCCAGTCACAGTCTCGCCCAATTATTTCATATTGTTGCCACTCGGAATTATATCCGAGCATATATTCATGCTCCTTAAGTTTGCGTTCCATCATCATTCATCTTTTTAATTTTCGTATCCACACATCCGGTTAATCACCCTGATTTCTTCTGCACGTTCTTCTTCGAGGTGTCGGAGCCAATCGGCATGCCAAGAGTGTAGTTCCGCTTTTATTTCTTCAGGAAGATTTTCAGGTGCCGGTAGAACTGCCATCGGGTTATTGAAAGTGAAGTTACTCCAATCATCGTTGTATGGCCCGAATTGAGTAAACATTTCGTCATCATCAGAACCTTCATATCCAGTCATCTCTAACCAGTCTTTAGGATTGTTCCCATCTTTAATCCATTGTTTTACGGCGTAGATATACTTATCGTACCCCTCATGAGTATCTTTTGGCTGCTCGGCAACTACTCCCAGACATACATAGGTTTTTGAGTCTCCGAAATAGTGATGGAACAATTGCACAATATCACCATCTCTCCATTTAATCTTCTCGGGAAGATGCCCGAAGAACTTACCATAGATGCCAGCTTTCAGATAATGAGACCCGGAGCAGGATGCCTCTTGAATGAGATTGCCGCGAGAGTCATAGCTCCACGCCTCAACCCAAAATGGCTTTGAATCGAACACTCCAAATGGCAAGCGTTCAAGCTCAAACATACAGATATCCTCTTTTGCTGACGCAACAATGTCTTGCATGGCTGCTATAGCCTCGGTTTTAGTGGCAAATTGAGCCTGGCGAAGACTGACAGACCGGCGATAGGTGGGCACATCATCAACTATCTCTCTTGAATATCCCTCATTTGTATCATAACTATACACTTTAAGCCTATAATAGCTTGGCATATCTGGTTTTGGACGGTTACGCACCATCTTCTCAAACTCTTGATAGCTCATCAACTTATTGCCAAGTTCGCGATAGCGGATAATCTTCTTAAGAAGAGCGATCAGCTGGCTTATACCGGTTTGATTTAAATCTTGGCCAAAATCTTTTGTTTCAGCCACGTGAATTTCAGAGAAGTCACTCCTGATGGTTTGAAAATAGGATTCTCCACAATTGATGGAGCATAAGGCGAATAGATTATTAAATTTCCACATCGGTATATCATACAATTCCTCTCCTATAGTCGGATTAACGACAATAATATCCGTGTCCTCATCTCGGTCACAGCGAATGACGAAATTTCCGGCAATACCGTGCGCTACAACAATCTGGGGATTTTCTCTGGCCATAATTTCATTAACGGCAGTAAGCGATTTATCGGTATCGATGATAATAACTCGATATGTACCGCCAAAATGCTTTTGTAAAGCGGCTCCGACCGAATCCGTCATCTCATTCCTATCTACTTGTAGGTAAAGCATTACAGGGTGTTTCTCACAACTATTATTATCCATAATTGAATTATTTAGATGTTTTCTACAGATGATTCTTTCGACTGTTTTACGATTTCATTCCAATCGCGCTCGAAGTTCTTGAGCCATTCGATATGATGAACAATACCGATGGCAAAAACCGCTTTCAGACTCTCATCGCCCTCGATATCTTTCATATAGCATTGAGCTGCATCAATTGCTATATCTGAATCAAGATCACAGATATCGTATTCCCAGTAATGTTCCTTCCGCTTATTAAATTCTTCTGAGAGGTAGGGCATAAGATGAGTGAACGAATGTCCTTTGGCAAATCTGGCTAATTTGTGTTCAGATTCCGCAAGTAGTTTTTGCCAATACCAGCTTGAAGCCTCCACCAGAGTGCGATATGTCATACTGATACCGCACTCAGCGATATAGGCGTCTGTCAGCAAAGTCAATGCCTCAATCGGGGTCCGTTCACTTTCACGCTCTTTATAGGTCTTGCAATAAGCGATAAATTCTTCAGCGGTCATATTTCTAAACCATTAGCTTTTTAAAGAGATCCATATAGATATGCATATTTTCCAACTCATCCCATCTGCATACTTTCGCCGGGTGTATATCAAGATTGTAAATCTTAGCGCCCGGTATAGCAAGCATAAAAGGAGAATGCGTCGCGATAATGAACTGACATTTAAAGAAGCGTGCATAGTTGGTTATCATATCGGCAAGATTACGCTGAAACTTTGGAGATAGACTGTTTTCGGGTTCATCCAAGATGGTCAGACACTCCATATCGATGTTGTCCTCAAAATATTGGTATGCGAGTTCGCCATTACTCTGAGCATTACTAAAGTTATCTAAGGCGCTGAATATCCATTGATCATCGCTCCATACATATTCCTTTTTGTCATCCGGACGACCAAGAAAAAATCTTTTATAAAGCTCAGGGGAAGTTTCTTTGATATGATTTTTAATCTTCTCGTTTTTTTGCCTGATTCTTACTATAGTGTGCATTACATCTTCACTGCGGATAAATTTACTGTCAAGAGGTAGTGCTCCTTGGGCTTGCCAATCGTAACCGACTTCGCTTTTATCAATAATCTGCTGCAGATACTCTCCGTCATTGCCGCTATCACTCATAGCAATATTTACCTTACGCGCAAGAATATTCAGTAACGTAGACTTACCGCTTCCATTGCTCCCATAAAATATAGTTATCGGGTCGAAATCTATTTTCTCAAGTTGCAACGGATGTAGCACCGAATATGGATAAGCTGCATCAGTATTAATGTTGCGAAGTTTGAAGTTGTTAATATAGACCATTAATGATGAATATCGTTAATTTGAATATTATTACTTTATCGGTTTAGCAAGATTGGCGTCAATCAGGGTGTAGTTGCCGGCATTGGCGTCGGTGCGGTGAGGGAATGTGGCCGCGAGACTCTGTTTGCGGTACTGTCGGGCAAAACGCATGGTGTGGAGCGAGCCACTTTGTGCCGGGCATTGGGCAAGAATTACGGCATCAGATAATGCTGCCTGCAGGCGGTTGCGTGCTACAAGGCGTGTGGGATTGGCCTTCGTACCTATTACTTGTTCCGAGAGAATTAATCCTCCGGCATTGAGAATAGCATCTTCAAGCGATTTGTTCTCTCGTGGATGACATAAGTCAAGTCCGTTGCTGACAATGGCTATAGTCTCCCCACCGGCATCAAGACATCCGCGATGAGCCGCTGCGTCACATCCCAGGGCAAGACCGCTCACTATCACATTACCTGCCTTCGAATAGTCTACCGCGAGCTGATAGGCCTTCGTATTACCCTCTTTATCAGCCAACCTAGCACCAATTATGGCGACCGCCTTTTCTTTCTTCAACAGGTTGATATTTCCCTTACAGTGAATCACTGCCGGACAATCGTTGCCGATGGCAAGTAAACGAGCCGGGAAATCCACGTCCTGACACGACAGGCTGATTATGCCAAGTTCTTCCTGTCGGTCAAGTATTTCATTGGCTTTGTCAATATACTCTTCTAACCGGGGATTTTCAGCATAGAGCCGCTCAAATGCTGCGAGATCCGTTTTCAGAATCTTTGAAGTTGGTAGGCCCAGCATCTGCAAAGCCATAACCTCGTCTATATTCAGTTTATCCATTATTTGGCTATACTCGTCTTTAATTTGTTTCATTCTCTCGACGTGATCTGATAGAGTTACATAACCATTCTGTCTGTACCATTCTACATCCAATTGATACTTTTCTGTATTTTGACTTGTATCAGCTGGTACAATTATGTGTTCGCCTTTATTATTAATTACATGCCATCCTTTTTCCATATTTTTTCAATTTCTTTTATAGCATCCTCCAATTTAGTGTAACCATTACTGAGATACCAATCAATATCCACATTATATTCATCATTCTCCGCTTCATTAATCTGATTATAACCCGGAAACGGTATTGTTGTACGCTCACCAGTTTTCGTAATAATGTGAAGTAGATCTTTCTCTCTATATGCCTTGTGTTTATCCATTACTTCAAACCTAATTTCTTTTTAATTTCTTCGTATGTTTTATAGCCGGTCTTCTTGACATACTCCTCTATACTCATATTTGTTATAATACTCTTAGTGTTTTCTGAAAGATAGTCAACAATAACCAGCTCATCTTCCGATATTTGCCAAATCTTAGCATAGTAATAGGCTATGAATTTTGCTAAAATGTGGACTTGACGCCCTGTAAAATCACGATAGAAATGCATCGAAAAAGTATCTTTTCCGGGAAGGAGAAGCTGATGGAACGCGTTCAGCTCTTTAAGTGCGACATCATGCCATGCAAGAGCATTACTTCTTGGACTCCATTCAAGTCTGTAGACATTCCGACCTTCATTTTTTGAGTACGTTATATGCATTTCAGGTGCATTGCTATTTTCGGAACATACAATTAGCTTATTGTTTTTAAGCGACAAAGAACGTATTGCATCTACCATTCGCGAAGATGCTTTATAATCTTTTTTAAATTTGAGCGGCGGCAGTTCAATTAGGCTGGAAAGTTTAATTTTTAGGGTCTTCTTAAATTCAGAGACTCTTTGAAGTACTTGATTATGCATTTCTTCAATGCTGATATATTTTTCCTCTTGTTCTGCTTCAGGTTTATCAACATAATCCAGATAGCTATCTGCACTACATGCGGCAGCCATTACTCCATATCGGTCTCCAATCGGTTCGGTAAAGAATTCTCCGGTCTCTCTGTTCACCCAACCCCATACGCCATCTCGGCAAAAGCGGAGTGTAGTAATATCGTAAGCGGAATACTCTGGAGGAAAATACTTATGCAGATAACTGTCGCGCATTCCAAGTTTTCCGTCTTTGCTAAAGAGAATTTCATAAAAGCGATCATACGCAATCCAATCCATTTCACATGGTATGAGGACTTGAGGTGTTCTAAAGCTTACTTTGCCGTGTTTACCATCACGGATTACTTCTCCATTAAGATAAATTTTGTCATATCCTTCATCATCTATAAGTTTGCCTGAGCCGTCGCGCGGTGTGCGATAGAATTTCCCGTTTTTCTCGACAATAGAATATTCACATGCTTGTGTAATATCGCAAGCTCCCCGACAGGAATCGAAAAGTGCCGGAACAACGATATTGCCAAACTGGTCTTTGAGTCCTTTTTTTCCAGTTACCTCATCGGTAAACTCCTCATCTTCATAAATAAGATTATTGAGAATATTATAAATAGTCCTTAACCGCTCCGATTGTTTATCATCGTCATCCTCATTATCCCAAATGGGGCTATTATCGAGTGCCATATAATCCTCAACATCCTGGGGCAAGGCAACAATAGGTGTATCCAGTTCTATTCCTGCCGACGATAGATTCTGCCAAAAGTCATCATCATCGGGACTGACGGCATCTAAAAGAGACTTTATAGACATGTTGAGTTTTATACACTCCCATCCTTGCACAGGGTGTTGAAAACGTTTAATTGTAAGATCATTCTTAATATCCATAATTCTATATTCTTTAATATTCTTGTATAAAAAGGAAATTGTCTAATTCAACCTTTGAGTACCAGAGTGTGGCTTTGGCAAGTTGGTCTACGTCTGGATTGTCAAGTATTGGAGCGAGTAGTAAGTTGGCGGCTGCAACGTCGTTAAGACCCGGATAACGGTTCAGGAGTTCACTAATCAACAGCCGGCACTCTCGGTCCTCTCTGTCAAAGTCGTCATAATCAATAAGCCGATACAGGATTTTATACATCGCTATTGCATCAATAATCCATCGACTCTCTTTGGGTAACAAATCGATATATAGTCGGTGATAATCGGAGAAGCGGCCTATTTTCTCCCAAAGTAATTTGCTCCAACGACCGGGATAAGCGTCATCATCGAATGTGAAGTTAAACCACACCTCACAAGGGTCATACCAGGCGAGAAGACCAAAACCTTCCTGCTCATCAAAGGTGACGACTTCCCACGGAACGCTTGAGAACCGGTCGTCATAGCGGTCGAAAACCGCTGGCAGATGCTTGCCTTTACCATCCACAAGCCCCCACTTTCCGTCCTCACCCTGATAGAGGGAGTAAGGCGGTCGCGAGCCAACGCCGCCTCCGTATGGTATCAAATGTTCGTTATTCACAGCCATAAGTCACTTATTCGCGACAAAGATATAATCACCCTGTCTCAATTTTTGATACAATTTCGTAAGTATCTGCTACTTCAAAAAATCTTCCAACGGAGTATCCGGCGAAAGATAAGGCTCTTTGTCCTCGTCGCGATAATTTTCGTTCCAGTCGCGTATCAGAAACCACAGTCTCGACTTGCCACCCTGCACCTCATCAAGCCACCAGGCGTAATGCTCAATAATAGACCGATCTATTATATAAAGGGTAATTTCTCCATTACGGAAATCTTCCACTTTCAGTCGATGACGTTTTTCTTCATTATCATACACAATCCTGACGTCGATAGTTGCCACGGTGTCCAGATGTCGGGGGTAAAACGACTCTACTTGGTATCGCTCTCGGCAATCATTATCATCAGCATGTTCGAGACAATAATTGAAAAACTCCTTGACATCATCAGAAATAGGAAAGCGAGGCTTCATCATCGCCAACGAGTTGACATGGATGTGGTGACTAAAGCCCGGACCATCAATCAGATAGTAACAATCATCACTCGCATCGGCGTGATGCACGCTGCCACGCTGATAAAGTTCCCAGAAGTATTCTATCGAAGGGCCATCGTCTGCAACTACTGCAAGCTTAACCGTATCGCCATCGACAACTTCGACTATATCGCCCTTCTTGAATCGCATACGTTCCGCCGGGCGACCGAAAAAGCATGTCTGATATGGGGCACCGGTCATAGTCGTGACGGTATAGTCTATCAGATTTCCCTCTGCATCATACAACCACCCGGCTCCGGTGTGATGACATACTTCGCCGGTCGGTATCTGGTCAATTCTGAAGCCGTAGGATTTACACCAATCACGCTCTATATTTTTAAGATTATGCTTGATAAAATGTTCGGCATCTTCGAATGACCTGAAGAAATACTTATCAGTCGACAGGCCAAAAGCGGGATAAGAGACTTCGTTCCCCATCCAATAATGAGTGAGTTTGTAAATCCATTCTCCTCGGAGAGAAGGTTCACGCTCGGCATACTTTTTGAACTGATCAAATGTCAGAGAGTCAGATATGTCGCCATAGTGTCTCATATCCGACATATAGCGCGGCATAGTAGTGGCGTTTTTGACACTTCTCACCACTTCATCAATGAATCCGGGACGAGTCCAGTCAGGGAAACCGTGACGGCCGATAATCGGCCGGACTATTTTGTCGAAATCAATCAGCAAATCAAATTTCTTGTTTATATTGATTGTCTCGAAATCAATCTTGCTGTCACACGCCCGGAGCAATTCCTGCTGCGCCGACGGATTCAACTTAATGAAATCCTTGACACATTTGAGCTTGTATTGCTTGACGGCTTTCTGCTCCTCGCTGAAAAGATCGGAACTTAGAATCCATTCCTGCTGGCGTAAGAATACCATATATTGCGCCGCAGACATCGATCGTACCTGACATAGCATCTCCTCCACTGAGCCTTCAGTGACTCTGTCAGGCATATTCTCATTAATCAACCATTGATAGGCAAAGGTGGGAACATAGCCTATAAATGGTACTTCCTGAAAAAAATCAAGTGCCTCGTCAGGCATAGACACATCGATGAGCCATCCGTTACCATAGCTGTCGGAATTGATGGCAAGGTCAAAGTTAATGCCGGTAATTTCGCTCACGATTGTCTTCTGTTCTGAGCGTTTCCGATTCTCAATGCGCTTATTGATGGCGTATGGAATCGAATTGGCATCGAGGGCGTCAAGCAGACGCGACATCGTCTCGGCGGCTTCCTCTGACTTGAAAGCGCGTGCTGCATCAATGAGCCACTGGCGGGTAGTCATTTCTTTATTCATATAATTTCTTTTTTATTTCTTTGATACAAAGGTAAGCACACCTTTGTAAAGCGATGTCACATCAACTGTCGGAAAAATCTGACGCAAGAATGTCAACTACGGACATTGAGTTTTACAAGCGCCATACCTTCGATGAAATCATTAACTTCGTCGAACTGCGGCTCTATTACAATTTTACCACTCTGGTCGATAAATCCCCATTTATCGCCGACGTATACCTTAGCCAGTCCATCGCTATAATCACAGGCATTGTCGAACTGTGGTTCAATTACTATATTACCGTTCTTGTCAATGAACCCATCTTTCCCATCGACTTCTACTTTAGCCAATCCATCGCTAAAATCCCAGGCATTATCGAACTGTAGCTCAATCACAATTTTACCGTCTTTGTCTATGTATCCATATTCACCATCGACTTCTACGACAGATAGACCTTCGCTAAGGACCCAGACCTCGTCGAACTGTGGCTTGATAACCATTTTACCGGTTTTATCGATGAACCCACATTTCCCAACAACTTCCACTGCGATCAAGCTGTCACTAAAAGACCAGACATTATCAAATTTCGGCTCAATAACAATATTACCGTCCTTGTCAATGAACCCATATTTCCCATCGACTTTTACTTGAGCTAGACCATCGCTAAAACCCCAAACTTCGTCGAACTTTGGATCTACTACCATATTACCGCATTTGTCAATGAATCCCTGTTTCCCATTGACTTGCACTATAGCCAAGCCATCGCTAAAAGTCCATACCTCGTTGAACTGCGGCTCAATAATCATGTTACCGTTTCTGTCAATGAACCCACATTTCCCATCGACTTCGACTTGAGCCAGGCCGTCGCTAAAAGCCCATACATTGTCGAACTGCGGCTCGACAACCATATTACCGTTTTTGTCTATGAAGCCATAAAGTGCTTTTATTTTTTCTTTTTTACCCATATTTTTGATTTTTAAGTTTATTATTTTTCTATGTTTATTGAGGGCTTTGCAGCCATATGTTCGTAAGGACGATGTCACTTCCGCTGTCGGAAAAACCTGACTTATTCTGATACTATCTCTACCCCTGTCAGGCCATCTGAGGCGAGCTGGGTCTTGATGAGATTGACGGTCGCATCGTTGCAACCACGCATAATGATTGTTTTTAGCTCATTGCAGCCTTCAAACATGCTCTTGCTTAAAACTACTTTTGACAAATCCCATCCCGACAGGTCGACCGTTTCGAGATTGGGACTGTCCCATAGCATATAGGAAGTATTCACCACATTGCGTGTATTGAGATGCGACAAGTCTATGCTCGCTGACTGGTAGAGACAGTATTCGCCACTCATGCTCTCTTCTTCTTTCTCAATACCGTCGCCAATGTAGTCTTTTACATCCTTCTCGGTTTTATGATCTTCCGTGCAGGGAGAACCCAATATACGCTTCATCCTTATAAGAGTAAATCGTCTGGATACATCTTTTTTAGGGTCAAATTTATGATACCGTCTCACAACTGTCCACTAAAAATGGACGGGTTAAAAATTAAATAAATTCGGTTCACT
>CAMWNL010000004.1 GCA_947175585.1 uncultured Bacteroidales bacterium
ATGCGTTCCTTTTCTTTAGCGTCGGCAGCTGCATTAGCTTCAGCTTCTTCTTTCATTCGTTTGATTTCAGCGTCGGTAAGACCGCTTGATGCTTCGATACGGATTGACTGCTCCTTGCCGGTTGCTTTATCCTTGGCTGAAACATTAAGGATGCCGTTAGCGTCAATCTCGAAAGTAACTTCGATCTGAGGTATGCCACGGGGTGCCGGAGCAATACCGTCAAGGTGGAATTTACCAAGGAGTTTGTCGTCTTTAGCCATAGGACGTTCACCCTGGAGGACGTTAATTTCTACAGAAGGCTGGTTGTCGGCTGCAGTAGAAAATGTTTCGCTCTTACGGGTCGGGATGGTTGTGTTGGCTTCAATAAGTTTGGTCATCACGCCACCGAGAGTCTCGATACCTACTGACAGAGGCACAACGTCAAGAAGAAGCACGTCTTTTACATCACCTGAAAGTACACCACCCTGTATGGCTGCACCTACGGCTACAACTTCATCGGGGTTAACGCCCTTAGAAGGAGCTTTGCCGAAGAACTTCTCAACTACCTGCTGAATTGCGGGAATACGGGTAGAACCACCTACGAGGATTACTTCGTCAATATCGCTTGCTGACAAGCCGGCGTCTTTAAGAGCGGCCTCACAAGGCTTGATAGTTGCCTGAATGAGTTTGTCGGCGAGCTGCTCGAATTTAGCACGGGTAAGAGTTTTAACCAAGTGCTTAGGCATACCGTTTACAGGCATGATATAAGGCAGGTTGATTTCAGTTGAAGTTGTGCTTGACAATTCAATCTTGGCTTTTTCGGCAGCTTCTTTAAGACGCTGGAGAGCCATAGGATCTTGACGAAGGTCTACACCTTCTTCTTTCTGGAATTCGTCAGCGAGCCAGTCGATGATAACATGGTCGAAGTCATCACCACCAAGGTGTGTGTCACCGTTAGTTGATTTCACTTCAAATACGCCGTCGCCGAGTTCGAGGATGGAGATATCAAATGTACCGCCACCGAGGTCAAACACTGCAATCTTCTGATCCTTGTTTGCTTTGTCAAGTCCGTAAGCAAGCGCTGCTGCTGTAGGTTCATTGACGATACGTTTTACAGTGAGGCCTGCGATTTCACCGGCTTCTTTGGTTGCCTGACGCTGAGAATCGTTAAAATATGCAGGCACTGTGATGACAGCCTCTGTTACTGTCTGGCCGAGGTAGTCTTCAGCAGTCTTCTTCATCTTCTGGAGAATCATAGCTGAGATTTCCTGCGGTGTATATTCGCGGCCGTCGATGTCAATACGGGGGGTATCATTTGCACCACGTACGACTTTGTAAGGCACACGTTCAATTTCGTTCTTAACTTGATCGTAAGTTTCACCCATGAAACGCTTGATAGAGTAAATTGTACGTTTCGGGTTAGTGATAGCCTGACGTTTTGCAGGATCACCTACCTTACGCTCGCCGCCGTCTACAAATGCGACGACTGAAGGAGTCGTGTTGCGGCCTTCGCTGTTGGGGATAACAACGGGGTCGTTACCTTCGAGTACTGCAACACAAGAGTTTGTTGTTCCTAAGTCAATACCAATGATTTTTCCCATGATAGTAATTTTTTATGTTTATGTTTTAGTTTTCTATTAAATTTTCATCAATAGTAAAACAAATCCTATGCCAAAAAGTTTTTCCGACACTAATGTGACAAAATGGCAGAGTCAGATCTCGACAGGGATGACAGATGATTCAGATGATTTAGACTTTTTATCCTTACGTTTTATAAATCTCACAGTTTATATATACCTTTGCATGCACCGGATCTTATTCGTGTCGTTATTTTATTATTAATGTAGGATATTTATATGGCTAAATCAAAGAAACTGCTTTGGGGTTATATTGATACTAAAGGCAATTATATAATTGAACCAAGTTTTGATGACGCATGGGACTTCCATGAAGGCCTCGCGGCGGTTAAAATTGACTGGGCACGAGGTTACATTAATCATAAGGGTGATATTGTAATTACCCCGAAATTCCAGTCTGCCGGAGATTTTTGTGACGGGATCGCAAGAGTGATGGAGGATGATCTGTGGGGCTTTATTAACCGCGAAGGAGAATATTTGATTTCTCCAAAGTTTGAAAAAGCTTCAGACTTCAAGGATGGACTTGCTGCAGTTAAAATTAATGGTAAATATGGCTTTATAAATGAACGGGGCTCTTTCGTCATCGCTCCTGAATTTGATGCGGCCGATAGTTTTAATGATGGTGTCGCCCGTGTGATGTCAGGTGGACAATGGCGATATATTGACCGTTCGGGTGCTTATGTAGATGCATCTGAAATGATAGTATCTAATGATACTCCGAGATTTCATGACGGACTTGCGCCTGCAGATGATGGAGATAAATATGGCTATATTAATGAAGACGGAACCTTTGTTATACCGCCCAAATTCTATCAGGCCGAACCATTTAGAGAAGGGTTTGCACGTGTCAGGCAAACTGCAAATGGCAAGTGGGGTTTTATCAATAGTAGAGGGGTATATGCGTTTAAGGAAAAATTTAAACAAGCCGAAGACTTCTGTGGTGGTATTGCCAGAGTGCTCGCTGAAAAAAGAGACAGTGAGTAGCTATTTGTAACGAACGATTATTTTATGTATTTTTGTGACGATAACTAATAATAGCTCTTTGCGGAGATGATTGATAAAGTGAGTTGATGTCTGACGCTGTGCTTTATTAGTGGCTATTGCCAACCCTCAATAAATAGGTTCTCTGGCGGCATTTTACCATTAAATTTTTATTATTCCCATCTTTATTTTTTATTTAGACTCAATTTTCATACTTAATTCTACTTGGGGTTGGGTATGTCAAATTTTTTTGCGAACTTAGCGGTAAATTACATAATCTTTTTGTTCAGTCACATCTACATGGTAAAAAATTTGCTTAAGGTTGGTCTTGTTACTGCTGTTTTTGCGACAGGATCTCTGGCGTCTGAAGCCAAAATTAAATTCGCGAGTATTTTTTCTGATGACATGGTGATGCAGCAGAATGCGGTCGTGAAAGTTCACGGGTCTGCTGCTCCGGGATCGGAGGTTAAACTTTCAGCTGCCTGGAGCAACCAAAAGCTTAAAACAAAAGCTGATGAAAAGGGTAGGTGGGTAATCGAATTACCCACGCCCGGGTATGGAGGTCCGTATACAGTTACAGCTGCAGATCGCGACGGTGCGATGACGCTTAATAATGTATTGGTTGGCGATGTCTGGATTTGTGGAGGTCAGTCCAACATGGAAATGCCTGTTAAGGGCTTCGCCGGTCAACCGGCTCACAATACGGCTGACCTAATAGCAAAGACAAAACCGTCGCGCAATCTCAGACTGTTTAAGCAGCCGCGTGATTGGTCTACTACTCCAAAAGACTCTGTCATAGGTGGTGAGTGGTCTTTGCCGACAGCAAAAGCGGTAGCTGATTTCAGCGCGGTGGGATATGTATTCGGTGACTATATTCAGGATGCACTCGAAATACCGGTCGGTCTTATACAATGTTGCTGGAGTAATTCAAAAATTGAAACATGGATGGCTCGTGAGACTTTTGATTCAGAATTTGCTGATATAGAACTTCCGGCCGTAGGTCAGACGGATTTTGGCTGGCTTACAGGTACTCCGACCCTGCTTTATAATGCTATGGTAAATCCCTGGGATGGATTTCCGGTTTCTGGTGTGATCTGGTATCAGGGAGAGGCCAATACTCCCAATCCTCAACCATACAAAAAGTTATTTCCGGCGATGGTAGAGGATTGGAAACAGGTTTTCCGTAACGATAGTCTTCCGTTCTATTACGTTCAACTCGCACCATTCAAATCAGACGGTGACCAGTGGGCGAAATTCCGTCAGGTGCAGAATGAGCTGCTAGACGAGATGTCTGACGTAGGTATGGCAACGATTGGCGATTGTGGTGACAGTGTTTTTATCCACGCTCCCAAGAAGGTGCCGGTCGGCGAACGTCTTGCTCGTTTGGCTCTACAGCATACTTATAATCGTGACGGTGTCATGGCTGATGCTCCCCGAGCAAAGTCAGCTTCTTTTGCCGGTGATGATTACAAGACTATTATCGTTGATTTTTATAACGCTGCTGACGGCCTGACTCCTACGCTTTCAACTCTTGAAGGGTTTGAAGTCGTTGATCCGTTTGGGGTGGTATATCCGGCAGAGGCTAATATCTACGGACATAATAGAGTGAAGATTACCAGTCCGGTGAAAAATCCGGTGGAGGTTCGCTATGGATATCATAATTATTATGAGTCATCTCTGTTTAACAATATAGGGGTGCCGGCAGCTCCATTTGCGCTTGAATTGCCTAAACATAAAAAGCCTGCTTTAATGTGGTTTGATGCCGAAGCCAATATCAAGCGCTTCAGCAATCCGGATACAATAGATTACTATATTGACAAGATTGCAGACCTTGGCTTCACTCATGCTGCTGTTTGCATCCGTCCGATTACCGGCTATCTGCTCTATGATAGTGAGCTCGCTCCTCCATATCGCGGAAACTATGATGATGTGAAAGTCGATTTTGATTACTTGGGCAAATTTATTGAAGCTGCTCACCGCCGCGGTATAAAAGTGCTCGCATCTATGAACACTTTCTGTGCCGGTCACAATTACATTGATAAGGGACTAATCTACGACGGTCATCCCGATTGGGCGAGCCGGGTGCTTGATGTTGATCGCGGTATTATCCCCATAACTGAACAAAAAGATAAGTACGGAGCAATGGTCAATCCCATTAATCCGGAATATCAGGACTATATTATTTCGGTAATGAAAGAAATAGTCACCAAATATCCTGAAGTTGACGGTATCATTCTTGACCGTGTGCGCTACGATGGCATCACGGCAGATTTCTCTGACCTCTCTCGTCGTGAATTTGAAAAGTATATAGGCCAGCGCGTCAAAAACTTCCCTGATGATATTCTTTCTCTTGAGAAAGTGGGTGACAAAGGTCGATTTAAAGTAGTGCCGGGTAAATATTATCTGAAGTGGATTGAATGGCGCACAAAAAATATCACAGATTTTATGGGACGTGCACGTGATGAAGTAAAAGCGGCCAAACCGGATGCAATCTTTTCAACATATACCGGAGCATGGTATCCGTCGTATTACGAGGTTGGAGTTAACTTCGCGAGCAAAGATTATGATCCGTCAAAAGATTTTGACTGGGCTACTCCTGAATATAAGAATCTCGGCTATGCAGAGCTGATAGATCTTTATACGACAGGTAACTACTATACTGACATTACAATCGAGGAAAGTCGAGCCAATCCTAACACAGTGTGGAATGAGACAGACAGCGAGGGGCATAGCGGATCTTGGTATTGCGTTGAAGGCTCTTGCCGCCATCTGCGTGATATCATGGGTGACAACGATGTTCTCGGCGGAGTTCTGGTCGACCAGCTTTATTTTGATATAACTCGACTTCCGCGAGCAATCGAAATGAATCTTAAAGCTTCTGACGGTCTTATGATATTTGACATTGTGCATATTATCAATAAGAACCTTTGGAAGGAGGTTGAAGAAGGCATGCGTGCCGGAGGTAATATCCAATAACACCAGATAATTAATTATGAATCTGCGATTACTTATCGCTTCGGCGATTCTGACAGCAGGGTTAAACGTCAACGGCGCGATTGCCGACTATCGCGTCGTGCCGTTGCCCCAATCAATAAATCTCAGCCCGGAAACTTCTGATTGTTTCGTTTTGGGTAATGATACTAAGATTACCACACCGAAAGCTCTTAATAGTGAAGGTGAATTTTTGCGTACATATATCTCTGCGTTGCCTGCAGCAGGCAAAAAGGGAGAGGTGGAACTTAAACTTGGTTTGAGATCAGATAATCCGGAAGCATATCGCATCACTGTCACTCCTAAGAAAATACTCGTTGAGGGGGCATCAGCAGCAGGAGTATTCTATGGATTACAGACTTTGCGTAAGTCTTGGCCGGTGGATATTTCAGAACCTGTGGAAATGCCTGTGGGGGTGATTTCCGATAGTCCTCGTTTTGGTTATCGAGGTGCTCATCTTGATGTGGTCCGTCATTTCTTTGATGTCAATGAGGTAAAAACTTTTATCGACATGATGGCACTCCACAATATAAATAAGTTTCATTGGCATCTGACCGACGATCAGGGGTGGCGCATTGAAATAAAAAAATATCCCCGTCTGACAGAAGTTGGTTCGAAACGTCCGGGCACACTTATTGGTCGTTATGGTGCAGGCACCGAAATTGATTCAATTCCGGTTGAAGGTTTTTACACTCAGGACCAGATAAGAGATATCATAGATTACGCGGCTAAGCGTCATGTTGAGGTTATTCCGGAAATTGATTTGCCGTCTCACATGATGGCTGCTCTTGCGTCTTATCCTGAACTCGGATGCACCGGAGGTCCGTATGAAGTGCTATGTACATGGGCCGGCTACAAGGATGTGTTATGTCCCGGCAAGGATAAGACAATGGAGTTTATTAGAGATGTGTTGACTGAAACGATGGAACTTTTCCCCTCGAAATTTATTCATATCGGTGGTGACGAGTGCCCTAAAGATCGCTGGAAAGAGTGTCCCGACTGTCAGGCGCGTATTGCCGAACTTGGAATCGTCGCGACTGATGAAGCTTCTGCAGAAACTCAGCTTCAGGGCTACGTGACCCGATTTGCTGCTGACGTTGCCCGAAAGCATGGTAAATCGGTAATAGGTTGGGATGAGATTCTAGAATGTGAGGATATTCCGCAGGATGCTGTCGTTATGTCGTGGCGAGGTATTGACGGAGCGGTTCAAGGCACAGCTCGCGGTCACCGCGTCATCCAGGTTCCTAATGATTATCTCTATTTCGATTATTATCAATCCGACAATATGAATCGAGAGCCATTGGCAATCGGTGGGTTTGTTCCGGTTGAACGGGTATATTCGTTTGAACCTTTTACTGATGGCATGACAGATGATCAAAAGAAACTCGTAATGGGTCCTCAGGCAAATCTTTGGACCGAGTATGTGCCGACATTCTCTCATCTTCAATACATGGAGTTGCCTCGAATGGCGGCGTTGGCTGAGGTGCAGTGGATCCAGCCGGAGCAGAAAGATTATCATGACTTCAAGTGTCGCATGCCGGGATTGATCGCCAATTACGAGCGCGAAGGATATAATTATGCCCGTCATATCATGGACACTGATATTAACTATAGAGCCAATCGTGATAGCGGAGCCCTTGATGTTTCTGCGTCGGTTTATCCGGGCTCGACAGTTCGTTATACGCTCGACGGCTCTGTTCCTGATGAGACGTCTCCGATTTATTTAAACCCTATATCTCTCAATCGAGATTGTGTGATTACGGCGGCCGCTTTTGCTCCGGATGGCTCGGTAGGAACCGTTGTTTCTGATACACTTGTGGTGACAGCCTCAACGTTCGGAGATATTAAACTTGGCTGCGAGCCGTATTCGCCATTTGCATTTGGAGGGGCTGACGCGCTCGTTGATGGTCTTGTCGGCAATGATAATTTCCGCAGCGGCCGTTGGGTAGGTTTTTTAGGTGATCCTTGTGACGCCACAATAACTTTCCGTAAGCCGTCCGAAGTCTCTCATGTATCATTTAAAACGTGTCTGGTGTGGCCTGAAGGCGCACTCGAATTTCGAAAGGCTGAGGTTTACGGTTCAGAAGATGGTGTAAATTTCAATTTGCTGGCTACACTTGACAATCCGGAGCAGGATCCAGAACAAGGTAACGGCGCATATCTCCATAATATAGAATTCGAGCCTGTAACTCTTCAGGCTATGCGTGTGGTCATTACTCCCTGCGAGCCGTCAGGTATGTGGAAGCGTATACTCTTCGTTGACGAAATTTCGGCTAATTAGATTCCCTTTTAGGTTTGCGTATATAGTTTGCGGTGGCATGAAGTCTAATTCTGCCACCGCATTTATATTAGTGTAACCCATCAATATGGTTCGCTTATGTGCATGAAAAAAGGGTAAGCTGACTACATCGCACCGCTACAACCCCATACCCTTGCTTCGGTCAAGACCTGGGGGATTCTGGGGGAGCTGGTCGTGTAGGACTTACCCACTGCAAAGTTACAAATTTTTTGTGATATGACAAGGGTTTGGATTAAAAACTGTCGCGTTTTGGCTGAATAATTAAGTGTCATGGTATTGTTTAGTGGATTGCGATGGTGCGATGTGTTGAAAAAAAAGAAAAGCCGACAGCAAGGCTGTCGACTTTTCAATAAGTATGTAGGGTTGTGAATCGGCCTATTAACCGTTGATCTTAACCATACGAGCGATGAGATCGAGCACTTTGTTAGAGTAGCCGATTTCGTTGTCGTACCATGATACAACCTTAACGAAGTTGTCTGTCAAATAAACACCTGCGTTAGCGTCGAAGATAGAAGTACGGGGGTCACCGAGGAAGTCGCTTGATACAACTGCGTCTTCAGTGTAACCGAGTACACCTTTGAGTTCGCCTTCTGCAGCTTCTTTCATAGCAGCGCAGATAGCTTCTTTAGAAGCGGGCTTAGCGAGGTTAACAGTAAGGTCAACTACAGATACGTCAAGAGTGGGGACACGCATTGAGATACCGGTAAGTTTACCGTTGAGCTCGGGGATAACTTTACCTACAGCCTTAGCAGCACCTGTTGAAGAGGGGATGATGTTGCCAGAAGCAGCACGACCACCGCGCCAGTCTTTCATAGAAGGACCGTCAACAGTCTTCTGAGTAGCAGTAGTTGAGTGAACGGTTGTCATAAGACCGTTTACGATACCGAATTTGTCGTTGAGAACCTTAGCGATAGGAGCGAGACAGTTAGTTGTGCAAGAAGCGTTAGAAACGAACTGAGTGCCCTTAACGTAAGTCTGATCGTTTACGCCGCATACGAACATGGGGGTGTCGTCCTTTGAGGGAGCTGACATAACCACATATTTAGCGCCGGCTTCGATGTGAGCCTGAGCTTTTTCTTTGGTAAGGAAGAGGCCTGTTGATTCAACAACGTATTCTGCACCAACTGCACCCCAGCCAATTTCTTTCGGGTCGCGGCAAGCTGTAACGCGGATTTCTTTGCCGTTTACGATAAGGAGGCTCTTGTCGAGGTCGTAGTCTACAGTGCCGTCAAACTGACCGTGCATTGTGTCATACTTAAGCATGTAAGCCATGTAGTCAACGGGAAGAAGGTCGTTGATAGCAACTACTTCGATGTCGTCGCGTTTGGTCGATGCACGGAAAACGAAGCGTCCGATGCGGCCAAAACCATTAATACCAATTTTTGTCATAGTTGTAAATATAAAATATTTGGGTTTAAACTTTAGTTATGTCTTTTTAACCTGGTGCTCTCTCATGAGCGCGTAGTTTCGAACACACAAAATTACTAATATTTTTTCTTTATGACAATAAAACGGTGCTAAAAATAGATAATCTCTACAAAAAACTATGATTCCAACGTAAGGTGCGTCAGATTAAAAGGCATAGAAACATAAAATGAAGATCAGTAAGCTATCTCTTTGAAACGCTTACGCAGTGTCTTTCTATAAAAAAGGCGCCGTAACTTTGTAGTTGCGGCGCCGTTAATAAGGTTATAATCGGATTTTATCCTAACTGTGAGTCGGGATTGAGGTTTGCTGCTTCGATGTCTTTGAAGTAGCGGTAAGTGCTGACCTTAAGATCGGCGCACGCATCTTCATCGGCAACGATGAGCGCTTTGGGATGCATCTGAAGGGCAGAGATTGTCCACATCTGAGAGATACCGCCTTCAACGCCGTGATGGAGGGCGCGAGCCTTGTTGTGACCGTTGACGATGAGCAACACGCTGCGAGCTGCCATGATTGTGCCTACACCTACGGTGAGGGCGGTCTTTGGCACGAGGTTGACGTTGTTGTCAAAGAAGCGTGAGTTTGCGATGATGGTGTCCTGGGTGAGAGTCTTCATGCGAGTGCGTGAAGTGAGCGATGAGCCGGGTTCGTTGAATGCGATGTGACCGTCAGGACCCACGCCGCCGAGGAAGAGGTCGATGCCGCCGTAAGATTTAATTTTTTCTTCGTAGCGAGCGCACTCTGCAATAGGATCTTCAGCGTTTCCGTTGAGGATGTTGACATTTTCGGGTAGGATGTCAATCTGGTTGAAGAAGTTGGTCCACATGAAGGTGTAGTAGCTCTGCTCGTGGTCGCGGGGGATGCCGCAGTATTCGTCCATGTTGAATGTTACGACGTTGCGGAATGAAACTTTACCCTCTTTATTGAGTTTGATGAGTTCTTTGTACATGCCGAGGGGTGAGCTGCCGGTGGGGCAACCGAGCACAAACGGGTGTTCGGCAGTGGGTTTTGCCTCGTTGATTCGGGCTGCAACGTAATTGGCTGCCCAGCGCGACACTTCGTCGTAGTTGTTTTCGATGATAAGTCTCATTTTGGATACCTTGTGTTATGTTATAGTTTTATTGGATATGCAAATTTACATATTAATCGTGGGATTTTTGCATTGGTAGAATAAAAATATTTCTGCCGGCTCCATGTATCAGTTAAGGCTAATTTTTTCGAATGTTTGACTCAAGAACGGGGAGGATATAATCCCACACGAGATTGATCTCTTTCTGATAGCTTTCGGAGTTGGCAGTCAGGACAACCACTGCGTCGACATCCGGAATTACTATTATGAACTGGCCTGCTGTGCCGTCGGCACGATAAGCATTGTGGCGGCAGCGCCATACCTGATAGCCGTAGCCTTGTACCCAGTCGCTGTTGATGTAGTCTTCGTCGGTCGGTATGGACTCAAGGCTGTTAGGGGTGCCCTGGACGGACTGGATGTGAGGTTCAGACATCGCGTCAATCCAATCTTCGGCGATAAGTTGTTGACCTTGCCACTTTCCTCGGTTCAGCATCAGAAGGCCGGCTTTGGCGAGGTCTTCGGTCTTTAGGAAAAGGCCCCAGCCCCCGGTGTTGACGCCATCAGGATTTTCATCCCATTCAGCACCTTCGATACCCATCGGTTTGAAGAGTCTTTCGTTCAGGTAGTCGAGTAGATTTTTGCCGGTGCGACGCTGGATAGCCGATGCAAGCATAAATGACCCCATGCTATTATAACTGAATACTGTGCCGGGGGTGTAGTCTACGGGGTAACTTAAAAACTGCGCCTCCCAATTGCCGTCAGGTTTGGATGTTATATCAGTGTAGAGTTCGGGTGCGTGGGCGTGTCCGCTTGACATGGTGAGTAGGTCTTCGACGGTCATGTCGGCGAGTTCTTCGCTGATGGTGTCCGGGAGACAGTCGGGAAAGATGTCAATGACTTTCTCTTCAAGTGCCAATACGCTGTCAGATATAGCCAGGCCGGTTCCAAGCGAAGTGAATGTTTTGCTGACTGAGTATAGTATATGCAGCGAGTCGGGATGCGCACCGTTTGCCCAATGCTCGTAGATGACACTGTCGTGCTGGACGATCATTACGCTGTGGAGTTCGATGTTTTCGGCCTCGGCTTTTGCCCAGAGACTGTCGGTTGCAAGCTCAAGCGGCTTGGGGGTGGTAGCCCGAGGCAGGCTGTTGGATTTTGTGTCGCCGGCGCCGCAACCTGATAAAAGTATGCCGGCTACTGTTGCCGGAATTATTATCTTTATTAATTTTGAAATAATCATGGATGAAAGTTTGTGATAATAAAAAACCGACCGTCTTGAAAGATGGTCGGTTAGTATTTTGAGAGTGATAATGATTTTGTGTGGGCGCTGAGGGATTCGAACCCCCGACCCTCTGCTTGTAAGGCAGATGCTCTGAACCAGCTGAGCTAAGCGCCCCGTTCTCGCGATTGCGTTGCAAAGTTACGACTAATTTTTAAACCTGCAAAACTTTTGGCGATTTTTTTCAAATTTATGCAGAATTTTCTTCGGGACGTCTCTCCCCTATACTATATATTAATGTGTAGAAACAGCTTCGGAAAATCGGCCAAACGTAGCTCAAAAAAAATTTGCAATCTTTCAAAAAAAGATGTAACTTTGCAGCGCTTTAGTGCCATCGCAAGCGATGGTGTTGGGCAAGAGGATAGTCTTATGGTGTAATGGTAGCACTACAGTTTTTGGTTCTGTCTGTCTAGGTTCGAATCCTGGTAAGACTACTTTTTTAAGAAATCTCAGACTTTCGGGTTTGAGATTTTTTGTTTTACAAAACCTCAAACCATTGTTCAATGAATACGACTCTATATATATCTGATATGGACGGAACTCTCCTTGGCGCGGATAGCAAGGTGAGTTATGTGACGGCATCGATTATCACAGATCTGACACGTCGTGGAGCTATGATTACGGTTGCTACAGCACGTACGCCGGCAACGGTCGTGCCTCTCCTTGCCGACACATTGACAACTCCCCCGGCTATCGTAATGACCGGGGCTGCACTCTGGCACCGCGATGTCTGCCGGTATTCGTCAGTTCATTTTATTCCCGGAGAGGCGCGTCGTGTCATAGCCGAAGTCTGTCACAGTTGTGGGCTACATCCGTTTGTATATGTAATGGAACACGACAATATGCTCACGGTCTATCATGACGGTAAGTCGTTATCCCAGGTTGAGGACGAATTTTATCGTGCACGAGCTAACTTGTCTCTTAAGCGGTTTGCCCTTAAGACAGCTATACCTGACACCTCGTCATCTGTGCTGATATATGCGATGGGACATCATGAGGCAATTTTTGAGGCTGCGACTAAGTTACGTTGTTGTGAGAGTTTGTCACTTTCATATTATTATGATATTTTTGATCGTTCGGTGGCTCATCTTGAAATCTTTGCGGCAGGGGTTTCAAAGGCGTCCGCAGTGCTTGAACTAAAAAAACAGATGGGCGCTGAAAGGGTAGTGGTTTTCGGGGATAACCTGAATGATCTTCCGATGATGCAGGTGGCTGACTGCTCGGTGGCGGTCAGCAATGCGTTTGACGAAGTGAAGTCTGCCGCTGACATAGTAATCGGTCCCAATACTGACGACTCGGTTGCCCGTTTTATCGCATCGGATTTTGAATCACAGGCTAAGTGATATTAAGACGTAGCCATAACCGTTAAAAACAAAGCATCCGCTCAATAACTGAGAACGGATGCTTTGTTTTTAATATTACGAATGTGCCGGATTATTCTTCGGCTGATTCTACTTCGGCGCGTTCGGCAGCGACGTTAGCTTTGATGTTGGGAGCTTCAAGACCGAAGTGTTTTTTCTTGTCAAGGGCTTTTAGATATATTGCGAAGAGCAGGGCGAGAACACCGAATCCTGCAAAGATTATCATCGGTACTGTATAGTCATAGTGGATAAAGAATGTTTCAGGAGCTTCCTGACCGGCCGCTTTCCACGCTTCGAGTTGTGCGAGCTGGCCTTGGACAACCGGATTGTTGGCGTTGACAGTGTCAAGCACGTAGCCAATAAGGAGCGGCACGAGACAGAGACCGATGTTCTGAACCCAGAATATCAGGCAGTATGCGCTGCCGAGCACCTTTTCAGGGATAATCTTAGGCACGCTTGGCCAAAGCGCGGCCGGCACGAGCGCAAATGAAATGCCGAGCACGACAATGGTCGCGTAGGCGAGTGCTTTGCTGTGTGTGGCCGGCAATAAGAATGCAAATACAAGGTGACAGGCTATGAGCAGTAATGCGCCGTAGATGAGCATTGTGGCGCCTTTGCCTTTGCGGTCGAGGAAGTTGCCGAGGAATACAGTGATTACAGCCGCCCCAATCGGGAACCAACGGAAGATATTTGACGCCTGTTGTGCGGATATATCGCCGATATTACATTGCAGCATTTCTGCGCCATAAGCCTGGAAGGGCAAAATTGCTGAGTAATAGAGTACACACAGCAGTGCTACAATCCAGAATACCTGGCTTGAAAATATCTTTGCAATATCAGATGCCTTGAACTCTTCCTCTGGATCTGCGGTTGCGCCGGCTTCTTTGCCGAGCTGGCGGTCATACTTGGTGTCGAGCACGCAGAACACGCAATAGCAGATAAGACCAACAAACAGCAGCGCTGTGCAGAATGCTACAGGAGCGACTACCGAACCCATAGACGCTGCGATAAGCGGTGAAATAGAGAATATCGCAAACACGCCGACACGGGCGATTGCCATTTCCAGGCCCATTGCGAGAGCCATTTCCTTGCCTTTGAACCATTTTGCAATGGCTTTTGAAACTGTGGTGCCTGCCATTTCACAACCGCAGCCGAATATCATAAATCCGAGTGATGCCATTTTTGCGCTTGCAGGCATTGCTGTCCACCACGAGTTGAGCCACTGTTCGAGCGATGTGCCGACAAACCAGTCGCTGATGCCATAAAGTTTGATTACGGCTCCGACCACCATCAGCGATGATGAAAGCAATCCGGTGAAACGGATACCGGTCTTATCGAGGATGAAGCCTGCGATGATAAGGAAACCGCAGACATTGAGGATGTACTCTGACGATCGATATGTGCCGTAGGCTGTTGAATTCCAGCCGAGCTGGGGTTCGAGAAGGCTCTTCAGTGGAGCCATGACGTCGACAAACATATAGGCGAAGAACATCATTGATGCAATTAACACCAATGCTGTCCATCTTGCCCACGCTTTGTCTGCGAGAGTTTGGGTGATAACTTCTTTCATTTGTTTGTATGTGAATAAATTGGTTGTTTTTGGCTTATATCCGCTGTCTATATCTGACAAGCGCACAAAATTAATGTAAAAATATAAAATGTGAAAATAAAATCGTAACTTTGTCGAAAATGCAGAGCTTTACACCTAACTACCGATGAGCGACGAGATAAACTACGACAACTTTGATGAAGAACCGGAAGACGTGACCGCTACACCTCGTAGCGGCGAGAAAAACGATGTTCAGAAACCATATACCGCAGCCGGAGATGTGGTCCGCCATCAATTGCGCGGCATGTATCAGAGCTGGTTTCTGGAGTATGCGTCATACGTCATCCTTGAACGAGCCGTGCCCCACATCGACGACGGTCTGAAACCTGTCCAGCGCCGTATCTTATATTCTATGAAGACTCTTGATGACGGACGCTTCAACAAGGTCGCCAATATTGTCGGCAATACTATGCAGTATCATCCTCACGGTGATGCATCCATCAATGATGCGCTCGTGCAGCTTGGTCAGAAAGATTTGCTTGTGGAGACTCAGGGTAACTGGGGTAATATCCTTACCGGAGCGTCGGCGGCTGCCGGACGTTATATCGAAGCTCGTCTTTCGCCATTCGCGCTCGACACTCTTTATAATCCTAAGGTGAC
>CAMWNL010000005.1 GCA_947175585.1 uncultured Bacteroidales bacterium
ATATTTATTATTCCGTTTAGTGTTTATTTCCAATGGGTTTAGTATTTTTTATAGGAATATATTTTCGTTGGTTTATTTTATTTTGTACCTTTGCACCTTAGAAATTATACCTTTAATTTATGTGTTTAAACTCGCCTTACTTATATGATTAAGCAAGGTGAATTTTTTAAGTAAAACGCTATATTATTGTGAAGATTAATAAGATATTAGTATCTCAACCCAAGCCTTCATCAGAGAAGTCACCATATTATGAAATTGCAGAAAAATATGGGGTTGAAATCGTTTTTCGTCCGTTTATTAAGGTAGAGGGACTGACAGCAAAAGAATTCAGGCAGCAGAAAATAGCTATTCCTGACTACACTGCTGTTATCTTTACCGCTAAAACGGCAATCGATCATTTTTTCCGCCTTTGCGAAGAAATGCGTGTTTCTATACCTGACACAATGAAATATTTCTGCACGAGTGATTCAATCGCCAACTATCTGCAGAAATATATTATCTACCGCAAGCGCAAAATCTTTTCAGCTAAGACCGGCAAACTTGCCGATCTGTTGCCTTACATGCTTAAGCATAAGAATGAGAAATTCTTATTTGCAGTTTCTGACGTAAACAACGGTGCGGATGCGGCTCTTCTCGAAGACAATCATCTCAACTATACCAGGGCTGCAATGTATCGCACTGTAAGTAATGATTTTACTGAAGGTGAGCCTTTTGATTATGATATGCTCGTATTCTTCAGTCCTCAGGGTATTGAATCACTGCTCAAAAATTTTCCTGATTTCCAACAAGGCGATATCAAGATTGCTACATTCGGTCTCACCACCGCTCAGGCAGTCAAAGATGCCGCCTTGAGACTTGACATCAGCGCTCCATCACCTGAAGCACCGTCTATGACCGGAGCTTTGGATTTATATCTGTCAAAAACTAATCCTATTGTTGAAAATAATCCTGAACAGGAGGAATCCGAATCAGAATAATAAAACGGGTGAAACAATACGGATTAAATAAATACGATAAATTATGCAGCCCCACAGCAATAGACATGCTCTTCAGCCGTGGGGCTGACTCTACACAGCCTTTCCAGCCAAAATCCGCGATGGCCTACCCACTCAGAGCTGTTTGGCGAGAAAATGAAAATAGATCATCTGGCTCGGCTGTTCAATTTCTCATATCAATACCTAAAAAACGACTCCGCCACGCTGTAGACAGAGTAAAAATGAGACGTCGAGTGCGCGAAGCTTACCGCTTGAATAAAGCCACCTATGCTGTAGTCGATGGCGATAAGAAAATAGATCTCGCTTTTATTTATGTGGCCAATGATATTAAAGATTACCAATCGATAGAAAAGGCGGTAGTCAAAATACTACATAAAATCAATGATGATAAACGCACTGAGCAAAGCAACAGTATGGCTGATTAGCCTGCCTATTCACTTTTATAGATACGCCATATCGCCTATGCTTCCGGCTTCATGTCGCTATACTCCTACATGCAGTCAGTATGCACTTGAGGCCCTGCGACGTCATGGCCCGATTAAAGGTTCATGGCTAACTATAAAAAGAATCTGCCGATGCCATCCCTGGGGAGGAAGCGGCTATGACCCTGTACCATGAGAAAAAACATAAAGGATTTCCAAGACATACATCACCACTGTATTAATCCTGAAAATAATAGGGATAAGAACCGAATCGTCAATCTTAATCACTATGAAAAAGTTCCTTCAGAGGGATATTACAGCATTGGGATCCATCCCTGGAAAACTTCGCAGATGAATATCTCAGATATTGATAAAGCAATATCTGAAATTGCCTGTAAAGCAGAAAACAACAATATTGTGGCCATTGGAGAATGTGGCATTGATATGCTTCGTGGAGCAAACAAAGAATTGCAGGAATACGCATTCCGCCGACAAATAGAATTAAGTGAGAAATTAAAACTCCCACTTATAATCCACATGGTAAAAACCTCAGCAGATATAATCAGACTTAAAAAAGAACTAAAACCGGAACAGTTATGGGTGATCCATGGTTTCAGAGGAAAACCTGAGCTTGCCCGACAACTCACTCAACATGGCATAGGTCTGTCATTCGGAAAACTTTATAATAAGCAATCTTTTGACATCGTCGATGAGAATCTGAAATTCCATGAGACCGACGAAGACTGATTGATTACCCTGTCTTGCATAAGGTCTGAAAACGCTTAATATAAAAAGTAATTTTACTTCACCCATACATACTGACCACACAGGCTTTATGTATATTATCAACATATTGTTGATAAACCAATGATATACCTATAATCCAGTAAATTATAATGTTGATAAACCAATAATAAGCATATTAGTAAGGCTATAAACAAGAGTAAAATCCCTAATGAAAATCACATAAATTTAAAAGAAAATGCACTCATATACAGAATAAAATATTGACTATCTTTTCATCACATAAAAACATGTTAATAATATGTTGAAAAACGTTGATAAGTAAAAAGCAAGTTTTTAAGAAATAAATTTGGACTTTGGTAATAAGAGTCCGTATAACAAAAGCTGCGGATAAATAATTAAAATCAGCACCGAAGTTAAAGAACCATTACTAACAGAGTTTTCACTATAAATCAACATTTCTATTGAAGAAATTTATTAACTTTGCATATTATAAACATAATGTTGATAACTATAAGAAATGCTTGAAACTCAAAAGATAAATATATTGATAAAACATTAACAAGCATGACCGAGACTTCAATAAGTCAAAACTGCAAAAATATGACTTAAAAGTTATTGTTGCTATCAACATGCATTATTCTTCTTGATGTAAATAAATTTTTAAGACTTTAAATTTCATAATATATAAAATGAATGTCGAAAACATGAGCATAACAACTCCAAATGAAAAAGACAAATTGGTTGAAGAAATCAAACGATTGAAACGTGAGAAGAAGGCTGTGGTGCTCGCCCATTATTATCAGCGACCGGAGATTCAAGATATAGCTGATCATATAGGAGATTCACTCGCTCTTGCACGCTATGCCTCGACTCTGAAAGATGTGAATATAATTGTGCTCTGTGGTGTTCATTTTATGGGAGAGACTGCCAAAATACTTTCTCCTGATAAAAAAGTACTCATTCCGGATATCGAAGCCGGATGTTCTTTAGCTGATAGCTGCGATGCTGCAGAATTTAAAAGCTTCCTCAAAAAATATCCCGATCATACTGTTATATCTTATGTCAACACTTCTGTTGGGGTGAAAGCCCTGACTGATGTATTGGTCACGTCAGGTAATGCGGTTAAAATTGTAGAGACATTTCCTAAAGAAGAGAAAATAGTTTTCGGACCTGATCGTAACTTGGGAAACTATATAAATTCTATCACAGGTCGTGAGATGGTGTTATGGGATGGCGCTTGCCATGTCCATGAACAATTCTCTATGGAGAAACTGCTGCAGCTAAAGAAAGATTATCCTAATGCAAAAGTACTCGTCCATCCCGAATGTAAGAAAGCCTTGCGTCTGTTGGCCGACAAGGTTGGGTCTACAGCTGCACTTATTGACTATGCCCGTAGCAACGAAGCCAAAGAATTTATAGTTGTAACGGAAAGCGGCATTCTGCATGAGCTTGAAAAACTATGTCCCGACAAATGTTTCATCGCAGCTCCGCCAGAAGATGCGGGTTGTGCATGTAACGAATGTGGATATATGAAGCTCAATACTCTAAAAAAACTATATGAATGTTTGCGCGATGAAAAACCTGAAATTAATGTAGACGCTGATATTGCTGAAGCTGCGCGCAAACCGATAGAGCGAATGTTGGAACTATCTTGAGAAAATCTTGAAAAAATAAAATTCAATAATAAATATATGGAATATAATCACAGAGAAATAGAGAGCAGATGGCAACAGCGCTGGCGTGATGACCAGACATACAAATGCGACATTGACAAGTCAAAAAAGAAATTTTATGTGCTTGACATGTTCCCATATCCTTCCGGAGCTGGTCTTCATGTAGGACATCCGCTCGGATACATAGCCAGTGACATCTATTCCCGTTTCAAAAGATTGCAAGGTTATAACGTGCTTCATCCGATGGGTTACGATGCGTATGGTCTTCCTGCCGAACAATATGCCATACAGACCGGACAGCATCCTGAAGTTACTACACGTATAAATATAGACCGCTATCGTAATCAGCTTGACAAAATCGGTTTTTCTTACGATTGGAGTCGCGAGATCAAGACATGTGATCCCGAATACTATAAGTGGACACAATGGGCGTTCATTAAGATGTTCGGTTCTTATTATGATACTAAGACCGATAAGGCTGAACCCATAGAGAAACTCGAAGCTTACTTTAATGAGCATGGTAGTTTTGATTGTCCTGCCGAAGGAAGCAAAGAGTTGATCTTTACTGCAGACGAATGGAAGGCTATGAGCGAAAAGGAGAAAAGCGATGTGCTGATGAATTATCGCATAGCTTATCTTGGTAATACGATGGTCAACTGGTGTCCTAAACTCGGCACTGTGCTCGCTAATGATGAGGTTAGTGAAGGTGTTTCTATCCGTGGCGGCTATCCTGTCGAACAGAAGATGATGTATCAGTGGTGCTTGCGAGTTTCAGCTTATGCTCAGCGTTTACTCGAAGGCCTTGAAAAAGTAGACTGGACAGATTCTCTTAAAGAAACACAGCGTAATTGGATAGGTCGCTCTGAGGGTGCGGAAATGCTTTTTCCTGTAGCTGACAGTGATGAGGTTCTTGAAATTTTTACTACCCGTGCAGATACAGTTTTCGGAGTAACATTTATGGTACTCGCTCCTGAAAGTATCTATGTAGATAAGGTAACAACTCCTGGACAACGTAAAGCTGTTGATGAGTATATCAAATCTATCAAACATAAGACTGAACGCGAACGCATGATAGATAAAAAGGTCAGCGGTGTGTTTACAGGTGCTTATGCAGTTAATCCTCTGACCGGCAAAAATATCCCTATATGGGTGAGCGATTATGTTCTGGCCGGTTATGGAACAGGAGCAATTATGGCCGTGCCTGCTCACGATAGCCGGGACTACGCGTTTGCAAAGCACTTTGATCTGCCTATCATTCCGCTAATAGAAGGCGCTGATGTGAGTGAAGAGAGTTTCGATGCCAAAAGCGGTAAGATGATTAATTCTGCATCTGCTGAGCTTGACCTGAATGGTCTTGAAGTGAAAGATGCAATAGCTAAGACTAAGAAATTCATATCTGAAAAAGGCATTGGCAAAGTAAAGGTTAACTATCGTCTGCGTGATGCTATTTTTAGCCGTCAGCGCTATTGGGGCGAACCATTCCCCGTATATTATAAGGATGGCATTGCTCATGTCCTTGATGAAAGTGAACTGCCATTGCAGTTGCCTGAGGTGGATGCATATCTACCGACCGAGACCGGCGAACCTCCTCTGGGACGTGCTAAAAACTGGGTAAATAAAGATGGTTATCCATTGGAACTCTGCACAATGCCCGGTTTTGCTGGTTCTTCAGCCTATTATTTCCGATATATGGATCCTCGCAATGACAAGGCTCTTGTTTCAAAAGAAGCAAATGATTATTGGCGAGCTGTAGATCTATATATAGGCGGTACTGAACATGCTACCGGACACTTGATTTATAGCCGTTTCTGGAATAAGTTCCTCTATGATCTCGGTGAGGTATGTGAGGACGAACCATTCCGTAAACTTATCAATCAAGGTATGATTCAGGGTCGCAGTAACTTTGTATATCGTATAAAGGACACTAACACTTTCGTAAGCTATGGTCTTAAAGATGAATATGAGGTAACTCCTATTCATGTCGATGTCAATATAGTAAGTAATGATATCCTTGATCAGGAGGCTTTCCGCAATTGGAGACCCGAATTTAAAGACGCAGAATTTATCACTGAAGATGGTAAATATATATGCGGATATGCCGTCGAGAAGATGTCAAAGTCGATGTTCAATGTTGTAAATCCCGATGACATTGTAGAGCGATATGGAGCCGACACGTTGCGTCTTTATGAAATGTTCCTCGGTCCGCTCGAACAGAGCAAACCTTGGGACACAAATGGCATCGACGGAGTAAATCGTTTCATTAAGAAATTATGGAATCTTTTCTATAAAGGAGATCAATTACTTGTAGATGATAGTGAACCTACGGCAGATAATCTTAAATCTCTGCATAAGCTTATTAAAAAAGTGACAGGCGATATCGAATTATTCTCATTCAATACTTCGATTGCGGCATTCATGATTTGTGTTAATGAACTCGCCGCTCAGAAATGTCATTCACGCAAGGTGCTTTCTGAACTGTTAATAGTTCTTGCTCCTTTTGCTCCGCATGTGACTGAAGAACTTTGGCACTCGGCTATTGGTAACACTACAACCATTTGCGATGCAGAATGGCCGGAGTTTAATGAAGACTATTTGAAGGAATCTACAGTTAATTACGCTGTTTCGTTTAACGGTAAGACTCGTTACAATATTAGTGCGGCCGCCGATGCTCCTAAAGAGGAAGTTGAAAAGCTTGCTCTTGAACACGAAGCTGCCTCACGTTGGCTTGATGGAAAAACCGTGAGAAAGATAATAGTTGTTCCGGGCAAGATTGTCAACATTGTAGCGAACTGAGATTTGCAATAAAACGGCAGTATCAACGTTAATATTTTACAGTAATAAAATAAATAGTTTGTTAACCGCTTGTAAATAAAGATTTTGAAAAAGATAGTATTTGCGACAAACAATAGCCACAAACTTGAAGAGCTGAGAAGGCTGACAAAGGGTAAAATAGAAATATTGAGTCTTAGTGATATCAATTGTCACGATAACATACCTGAAACTGCTGACACACTCGAAGGGAATGCTCTCATTAAGGCCCGATGGGTTAAAGAGCGTTATGGCTATGATTGTTTTGCCGATGATACCGGTCTTGAGGTAGACGCACTCGACGGCGCTCCTGGAGTGCTGTCGGCGCGTTATGCCGGAGAAGGTCATGATTCACAAGCTAATATGAGGTTGCTTCTCTCCAATCTTGGTGACAATACCAATAGAAAGGCTCGATTCCGTACGGTAATCGCACTGATTGAGGGTAAGGAAGAGAGATTGATGGATGGTGTTGTTGAAGGAGAAATTACGCAATCGCCTTCGGGCGAAAATGGATTTGGATATGATCCTATTTTCAAACCGATGGGTTTCAATGTAACTTTTGCCGAGATGGGGGCTGACGAAAAAAATCAAATCAGTCATCGCGGAAGGGCAGTTGCAAAACTTTTAGAATATTTTTCACTATGATTCATTTTACAGTGACATGATTAGATGTTTTATTTTTTTCATTGCTTCTCTCCTTATCGGGTTGTCCTCTATAGGACAAGTCACAAACGAGCAATGGAATATTTATCCGGTAATCGGATCAAAGTATGATCAGGTTGTAGATACCGATGACAGGGTTTATTTCTTATCATCAGGCTCTCTTTATTCTTATGACAAGATCAGTAAGGAGACTTATTTCTATAACTCTACAAATAAACTTAGCGGCAGTAATATAAGCAGTTTATATTATAATCCGGAAGGGAAATATCTTTTGATTGTATATGCGGATAGTAATATTGATATGCTATGCGATGACGGTCGCAGCTACTGTCTATCGGAAATCAAAGATGCACAGTTGAGTGATGACAGAACTGTCAATGATATTGCTTTTGGAGAAAATTGTTTTATTGTGGCCACTAATTTCGGTTTGGTGATATATGATGATGTGAAACGTGAAGTTAAAGAATCTGCACTTTACCATTCTCAAATAAATACTGTAGCTGTATGTGGAGATTATATTTTGATATACACTCCTTATGCTATGAAATACTCCAAACTGAGTGACCGGCATAGTAAACCGGAAAGTTTTTCTCAGTTAAGAGGTATGTTTACTGACCGAATAATTGATATATGCGAAGATAAAATAGCTTGGAAAAATTTAAATAACAATACGTTAGTTATTACAACAATCTTCTTTGATCAAGCGCGTGTAAGCGAAAATAATACTAATATACCGGTCGACTCTCCAATCACAAAATATGATAAAGGATTTTATTTTCGATCTGGTGATAAGGTTTTGATGTTTGATAATGAAGGTAATAATGTAGACGAATTTGCATTGACTGAGGAATTGGCGGCCAGCGTGTTTGGACTGTGGAAGGGAAAATCATCTGTCTGGTTCGCCAACAGTCAAGGCTCTGCAAATTTTGATTTGTCATCTCAGACTCCAACTGTGTTATCTGATTGGTACAAACCTGAATCGTCAAGTTGCAGTGCGATAGCTTATTTTTATACTTCACCTGACAGTGAGCGTATCTATGTAGGTAATCTCGGACCGACAATTAATCGTCTTTACTTACCCCATATTTCTTCATTGGGTAAAGATGGTGTAGGATTGGCCCAGACCACTGACATAATAGAAAACGGTCAGATCAGAGATATATCTATCATTGATGCATCAGCGTCTACTCCGGAGGCTCAGAAATTCCAGATTAATAATAATGATAAGAGGATGTATGGCGGTGTCACCCGTCTTGCTGAAGATCCTACCGACCCCGACACATATTGGATTGGCAATGGTCTGGAAGGATTGTATGTGGTAAAAGATAGAAAAGAAGTATGGAAATTTGATGTTAATAATGCACCATTTTATTCCTCATGGTATACACGTGTGTTTGATGTTAATTTTGATCCACAAGGTAATTTGTGGGTTGGACTTGCTCACAGTGAGACAGCGGTAGGACCATATATAATGCTTCCGGCTGCTAAACTTCGCAAAGGATATGAGAATATTAAGAATGATGATTGGATCTGGCCTGAAATGTCCGGATTCAAGGCTTCTTCAAAAGATTTTCAATCACTTTTCTGTAAAAAGAGCCGATATGGCTTTTTCTTAAGCAGTACCAGTCAATCAGGATTTTATGTGCTTGACACAAAGGGTACATACGACAGCGTTAAGGACGATAAATTCTATTCTTTCTCTGTGGTTTTTGATCAGGATGGTAATTCTCTAAATCCTGAATATTATTATTGCATGGCTGAAGATAAGCTCGGTCGTGTATGGCTTGGTTCAAGTCAAGGTATTGTATATATTAATACCACATCAGGCATTGATGAAAATACTACGGTCATACGTCCGAAAGTGCCGCGTAATGATGGTACTAATTATGCCGATTTTCTTCTTGATTCAGATCAGATCAATTCGATTGCAGTTGACCACTCAAATCGTAAATGGATTGCAACAGATTATTCCGGGGTTTATCTCGTGAGTGAAAATGGCGACCGCATCATCAAGCATTTCGATACTGATAATTCTCCGTTACCCTCTAACAGAGTAACAGCTGTAGTGTGTGATAACAATGACAACACAGTTTATTTTGGCACTACAGAGGGCTTATTTTCTTATAAGAGTGATTCATCGCCTTCTTATGATGATTACAGTGAAATTTATGCATATCCCAATCCGGTCAGACCGGAATACAGTGGCGATGTTACAATAGCCGGACTTATGGATGGCTCACTTGTTAAGATTGCTGACCAGGCTGGAAATGTTTTCTATCAGGGGCGTTCTGAAGGAGGCATGGTTAGATGGAATTGTTGTAACCAAAGTGGTAGCCGAGTTAAGTCAGGCATATATTTTGTATATGTTTCTGCCGGTGGTGACGGACAAAATTCGTCGGGAGCTGTTACTAAGATAATGGTGATAAATTAAAAACAAGAAAAAATGAATTCACGATTAAGTTATATAGACGAAAAAGATAAAAGTTACGGTCTTGCCGGAATGGCAATTTCATTGGTCGCGCTTGATGGCGAGGAGTTTTTGAACGGTATGTCAATCGACGCTCCTGTCGGTGAAGGTGTGGATTTGTCTCAAAATTTTTATTTCATTGGAAATCCAAGATTTTCGGCTAAAATAGCATGGAATGAGATGTTAAAACATCTGCAGCTATCTTCCGGCATGGTTATATCTAACGTTATGTGCCGTAATTATGTGCAGCATCGACATAAGTTGTCATCAGAATTAATCGAGGCTTTAAAGGAATTTATTAGAGAGGAAGCAAAAGAAAATTGTTCGCTTGACGAAGATGAGAGCGATATGCTTTTTGAAAAATCTTTGAGATATTTTGATCGTCTGTTCTCATATTCGAGAGTTCATGATATTGCACATGAATTTGCAGAGACAATTGTCAAACAGCGTCGGTTGAGTTCAAGAGAAATAATCGAGCAGCTAAGTCAATTGTCAATGATTTGAATCAATAAAAAAAAGTCGGATTAATCCGACTTTTTTTTATTGTAAAGATTCTGATATTTTACGTAGATGTAGGGGGGCTTCTGGACCGAGATTGAATATAAGATCAAGTATGCTTTGGCCCGATCTGAAACCGAGTCGGTCAGCCCGCAGTTGATAATATGGGATAGTGGATTGATCAAATTCCCTTATACGTCGGTAATCATTTTTTATTTCTTCAGTCGGAGAACTATATATTACCTCATTATCTATACCGAGTATTTGCCTAATGATAGTATCACATTCGCGGTCAAGCGCACCGACAGTGACTTTTTCGGTTTCATAATCGTGATTAAATATTGGTGAAAACCTTTCAATGTAATATTCAAAGAATGGTGTACGCCCGTATGCCGATTCAAGTGCAGTATTATGAACATGCCACCAACGGCCATGAGCAGACACCGGAGTATCAAGCCATGAGTGGCGTCCATGAGGATGGACTATAGGCACTGTCAGCATTATTTCATCACGAGTGTCGACAATGTGACACCTGTGAGCTGATTTAAATCGTTTATCAGCTACAAGGTTTAGGTCGACATAGACCTTTCCGAATGAAGATAGTGCCGCATAATATTCTACAGATCCGAAATATTGCGGCGCAAATGCGGCAACGCTGTCAGGATGCAGTATCAGTTCGTGAGCCATTCCGCAGTTCACTTGTCAGGATTTGCATCTCGAAGTATGCGGTTCCAGCGTATGCCGCCGTTGAATATGCTGCGGTCTTTATCAAATGAAATAAGCACAAATACCGGCGTACCTACAATATGATCTTCAGGCACGAATCCCCAGAAACGAGAGTCCTGAGAGTTGTCGCGGTTATCTCCCATCATAAAATAGTAGTCCATATCAAATGTATAACTCTCAGCCGGCTTGCCGTCAATATAGACTGTGCCGTCAGAAATATAGGCGTCGTGATGACCCTCGTAATTGCGGATAGCGCGGTTGTAAGTAGCCCATGTAGTTTCATTGAGCGGTATAGTCATGCCTTTAGACGGGATGAGAATGCCTTCGTCGCCGCCATAGTTGCTGAGCGACCATTCAGATGCAAGTTCTTTCGGAAAAAGATATGATGCAAATGAGCCAGGAGCCGTCAAAGCTGATGATTTGACAAGGTCTTTAAGCAGGCCTTTTTCACGCAAGGTCTGAATCATGCCATCGGTAAGGGGAGTGGCGTATAAGTGAGAGGTAATGTCGGCTTTAGGTAGCCATGTGAGCAGATTGGCGCGGTCGATGGGAGATAGAGCCGGGGAAATGTAATCGATGTCTCCGTCGCTTATGCCGAGTTCGTGGATAAACTCAGGAGAGAGCTGCGATGTGAGAGCTACGATATAATTGAACTGTACGTTTTCAGGCATTTTTTGTGCGACACCGTCAATATATATAGTATCGCTGACGATTTTAATAGTTTCTCCGGGGAGTCCTACAGCACGTTTTACAAAATTCTGTCGACGATCTACCGGGCGATAAATGATATCACCAAAAGTGTTTTTGTCGTTATGGACACGTTCGCGACCATAACGGTCGACAAGTATGTCGTAATATTCCGGGCTTGCTTCGAAGCGGGTGGCCACGGTGTCGCCGGCCGGGAAATTGAATACAACGATGTCTCCACTTTCGACTGAGCGCAGACCTTTCAGACGGCGGTAGCTCACTGAGGGATTGTCGAGATAACTCTTTGTGTTAATGATAGGGAGAGTGTTATGAACGAGTGGAAAATGGATAGGAGTCATCGGCACTCGCGGGCCGTAGGTGATTTTATTGACCCAGAGATAGTCGCCCGTTAGGAGTGTCTTTTCGAGCGAAGAAGATGGTATCTGGTAGTTTTGGCCTACAAAACTAAATACGAAATAGACCAGAATCAATGCGTAGACAATAGCATCTACCCAGCTCATGATGCTTCTCACGGTTTTGTTTTTACTCTTTTTCCACCATGTGAAGGGAATATAGCCGGTGATGTAGATGTCAAAGAGTAATAGGAGGAATATAGCCGGCCACCATTCGCCAAGCCATATCATCCATGCTATAAAAAGTGCTGCAACAATACCAAAGCGTATCCAGCGTGTCGTTTTAACGTTGCGCAGACGGTTTTTGAAATCTTCTTTGAATGATTTTTTTGAATTAGAATTGTCTATCTGTGTCATTTTATTGGTTTATCAGTTGAAAAATACTATCACAAAAGTAGTTATTTTATCTGAAGCATGCAACCGCATCGAACGTTATAGGAAATAAAATGTTATAATATAAACTAAAAATAAAAGATTATGGAAACAGCATTTATTATCTGGTATTGTGTGGTTATTATGGTTTGCGCGATAATTTTAGCAAGAATTGTTGTAGCTGTATCTCAACATCATTTTCGCCGTCATAATAAAAAGACGATTCACATAGTTCAGATGTCAAATGAGAGAGAGATGCTTTATATTCCAGGTGATAGTTTAAATATGGATGGAAGCGACAATGACTATAACACAGACGACATGTGAAGATAATATCCGTGTAGGTTCGAAAGAACTCTGCATTTTTTTGTCACATTATTCAGCATGTCTTTTAGGTTGTGGTGCTACCTGTATAAGACTTGAAAAAAATGTAAAGCGGATTGCGGCGGCTTATAATCATGATGCAGAATTGACGATTATGCCGCGACATATTCATGTGACAGTCTCTGCCGGCGACGATACATTTACGTCAATGTCAGCTGTTGACGGTAAATGTATAGATTTTGATCTCAACACAAGGCTGAGCCGTTTAAGTTGGAAAATTGCAGATCAAAAGTTATCTCTCGATAACGCGCGTATGCTGTTTCAAAAGACAAAACATCCGCGGCGTCAAAACAAGATGCTGTTATTATTGCTTGTTTCTGTGGCAAATGCATCGTTTTGCCGTCTGTTTGGAGGTGATCTCACTGCTATGGCTGTGGTTTTTATAGCGACTTTTTCCGGTTTTATGATAAAACAGTTACTCATGAAATATCATACTGATGTCAGACTGACTGTAATATTATGTGCATTCATCTCAGGAGTTCTCGGTACTACAGCTATTTTATTTTCACTTGGAACAACTCCGAAGATAGCCTTGGCCACGAGTGTGCTTTATCTCGTACCCGGCATACCGTTTATAAATTCATTCAGTGATGTACTCTATCGGCATTATATATGTGCTTTCAGCCGCTTTGTTGACGCAGTTGTGCTCACATGCTGTCTTTCGATAGGGCTTTGCGCAGCCATGTTGACTATGCATACCGGCATGTTTTAAATCGCAAGTTATGATACTCGAAATTTTAGAAGATGGATTATTTGCAGCGGTTGCTGCTGTCGGATTTGCGGCCATAAGCCGTCCGCCGAAGAGGGCATATTTATTTTGTGCGCTATTGGCTGCCGTAGGACATTCATTAAGATTTATTCTTATGTCTCCTGACGTAGCCGGTATACATATTGTTGTTGCCACAGCTTTAGCGTCATTTATTGTCGGTCTCTTGGCGGTGGTTTTTTCACCGATTGCCAAAGTTCCGGCAGAAACTTGCCTTTACCCGTCGCTTCTGCCGATGATTCCCGGTATCTATGCCTACAAATCGTTTGGCGGATTAGCAATGTGTCTTTTCGGCAATAGTCAGGAAAATTATCAA
>CAMWNL010000006.1 GCA_947175585.1 uncultured Bacteroidales bacterium
AAAAACGCCAGGGTGCATGGATGAGCGAATTCAAAGGCTCTTGGGTTAACGATGACGGCACAGCTTCTCGCCCCGTTATTTTCAACATCGGCAACTTCTCTCGCCCGACAGCCGATGCTCCCGCCCTGCTCACTCTCGACGAAGTTGAAACTATGTTCCACGAATTTGGTCACGGTCTCCACGGCATGCTTTCTCGCGCTCGCTACAAAGGTCAGTCTGGCACAAACGTTGACCGCGACTTCGTTGAACTTCCCTCGCAGATTCACGAACATTGGGCTCTCGAACCCGAATTGCTCAAGACTTATGCCCGTCATTATAAGACCGGCGAAGTCATCCCCGACGAACTCATCGCAAAACTCGAAGCTGCCTCTACCCACAATCAGGGCTTCGCTACAGCCGAACTCGCCGGTGCCGCACTCCTTGACCTCGAATATGGCAAACTTAATCCCACAGAAGACATTGACGTTGCTGCTTTCGAACAGCGCGTGGCTGAAAAACTCGGCATGCCTTCTCAGCTTACATTCCGTTACCGCTCACCCTACTTCAAACATATCTTCGGTAGCGACGGATATGCTTCAGGCTATTATACATATCTCTGGGCCGAAGTTCTCGATACTGATGGCTTCGAACTATTCAAGGAGAAAGGTATTTTCGATCCCGAAACCGCAAAAGCCTTCAAAGAGAATATCCTTGAAAAAGGTGGTTCTGAAGACCCCATGGTTCTCTTCGTTAACTTCCGCGGTCACGAACCGTCTGTCGACGCCCTCCTTCGCAATCGTGGCCTCGAACCCATGCCTAAAATGGATCTCAAAGCAAAATCCGGCAAATAACCGCCTGATTAGATATTGAATAATGTAGGGACGTACCCCGGTACGTCCTTATATTTTATTAAATGGAAATCACTAAAATTTTTTCTATGAAAACTATAACTCTTTCTCTGCTTTCGTTAGCTGTTTCGGCGACTGCGTTTGCCGAAACTCCCCTTTGGCTGCGAGACGCTGCAATCGCACCCGACGGTTCCGAAATCGCTTTTACTTATAAGGGCGATATCTTCACTGTTCCCGTCTCTGGTGGTAAAGCTCGTCAGATTACCACAGACAAAGCTTACGACAGCAAACCCGTCTGGACTCCGGATTCCCGTCGGATCGTATTCAACAGCACCCGCCAGGGCTCAACAGACATTTTTATCTGCGATGCCCGTGGCGGCAACGTCCGCAGGCTCACCACTCATAGTGGCACAGAGACTCCTCTCGGATTCAACGCTGACGGTCGTCTATTCTTCTCCGCCAATATCCAGCCGGCGCGCGAAGCAATCCAGGGCCCGTTCCAGACTCAGCTCTACTCTATCGACATTGACAAGGAAAATCCCCGACCTGAACTCGAACAATCCGTCCAGATGCGAGCCCTGAGTTTCAACCCGTCGGGTGACATGCTTTACGAAGACAAAAAGGGCTTCGAAGACCCTCTTCGTAAACATGAGCGCTCGTCAGGCACATCTGACATTTGGTTGGTCAGCAATGGTCAGTATTCCAAACTGACTGACTTCAACGGTCATGATCTCAATCCTGTTTGGGCTGCTGACGGCAAATCGTTCTATTATATAAGTGAGGAAGACGGCACTCTCAACGTCTATCACAGCTCACTCGACGGCAAACGCCACAAACTTACCTCTTTCGACCGCCATCCTGTTCGTTCGCTGTCGGCGGCCGCCAACGGCACTCTTGCCTTCAGTTGGGATGGAGAACTCTATACCCTCGCCAACGGGGCTGCTCCTCAGAAAGTCAATGTTGAGATAATCAGTGATGATTATGACAGCGACATCATCAAGAGCCTCCGTAATTCAGGCGCCACCACTATGGCCGTCTCTCCTTCAGGTGATGAGGTCGCTTTTGTGATCAGAGGAGATGTCTACGTTACATCCACTAAATACAAAACCACAAAACGCATCACTGACACCCCGGCTCAGGAACGTTCACTCAGTTTCTCGCCCGATGGTCGGTCATTGGTTTACGACAGTGATCGCGACGGTCTGTGGCAGCTTTTTATCGCCAAAATTGCCAACGACGATGAAAAGCAGTTTGCCTATGCTACCGATATTACCGAAGAACCGCTCTACAGCTGCGAGACATCTGCTCAGCAGCCTGTCTTCAGCCCCGATGGCAAGAAAGTGGCTTTCCTCGAAAACCGCACCGAGCTAAAAGTCATTGACCTCGATTCCAAGAAAGTCAACACTGCCCTTGATGGTAAATATAATTACTCTTACACCGATGGTGATGTCAGCTTCCAGTGGAGCCCTGACAGCCGCTGGCTGCTCGCCGACTATATCGGTGTGGGCGGTTGGAACAATACAGATATTGCTCTCGTCAAGGCCGATGGCTCAGAAGTTGTCGACCTCACTGAGAGTGGTTATAGCGACTACAATGCCAAATGGGCTCTCGACGGCAAAGCCCTCACCTATTCTACCGGCCGATACGGTATGCGTAGTCACGGCAGCTGGGGCAATACCTCCGACGTTATCCTGATGGTACTCGACGGTGAGGCCTGGGATAATTTCAATCTCTCTGAAGAGGAGGCTGCTCTTGCCGAAAAAGCCAAGGATGCCGACAAAAATAAAGATAACGCTGAAGACTCCGATAAAGACAGCAAGTCAAAAAAGAAAAAGTCTAAGAAAAACGACAAAAAGGACGATGTGCAGGATACTCCTCTCACATTCGACCTCGCAAACCGCAAATACCGCACCCGTCGTCTGACAGCTTCTTCTTCAAGTCTCGGCGACTACTTCTTGTCTCCCAAGGGCGATAAGTTCTACTACTCGGCATCCGCAACCGAAGGCGGTCACAACCTCATCGTCCGCGACCTCAAGAAAGGTGATACCAAAATACTCCTGAAAGACATAAGTGGCGGATTCGAGACTGACAAGGACGGTAAAAATCTCTTTGTAATCAGCGGCAGCGGCATGAAGAAAATCGATCTCGCCTCAGCAGCTGTCTCACCCATTGAATTTGATGCCACCTATGACCGTCAGCCCTCTAAAGAGCGCGAATACATCTTTGACCACATGTGGAAACAGGTTAAAGATAAATTCTATGACGAGAATCTCCATGGCGTTGACTGGGACTACTATGGTCAGCACTACCGTAGCTTCCTCCCCTATATTAATAATAACTACGACTTCGCGACTCTCTTGAGTGAGATACTCGGCGAACTCAATGCATCACACACCGGTAGCCGCTATTATGGTCCCGGAACATCGATGCCCACAGCCGACCTCGGAGTTTTCTTCGACCAGTCTTACGACGGTGACGGACTTAAAATCGCTGAAGTCCTGCCGCGTGGTCCTCTGTCGGCAACCAAATTTGACATCAAGCCCGGCGATATTATCATGGCGATCGATGGAGTCAACGTCGAGAACGGCAAAGACTACTATCCCCTGCTCGAAGGCAAGGCCGGTCATAAGACAGCCCTGACCATACTGCGTAAAGACGGTAAGACCGACCGTATCGAAGTCAAACCTGCCGGTTCGAGCCGTGATTTGCTTTACACCCGTTGGGTCGAACGCAATCAGGCTATGGTCGACAGTCTCTCTGACGGCCGAATTGGTTACGTCCACGTCACCGGCATGGATAGTCCCAGTTTCCGCACAGTCTTTGATGAAATGCTCGGCAAATACCGCAACCGTGAGGCTATTATTGTCGATACCCGTTGGAACGGTGGAGGCTGGCTCCACAATGACCTCGCAATCCTTCTCGGTGGTAAAGAATATGTTCGTTTCACACCGCGTGGCCGCTACATTGGCAGCGAACCGTTCTCTCAGTGGACCAAACCGTCTGTTATGCTCGTCAACGAAAGCAACTACAGCGATGCCCATGGTTCGCCTTTCGTCTATCAGACTCTCGGACTCGGCGACGTAGTCGGTGCTCCGGTGCCGGGCACAATGACTGCCGTCTGGTGGGAAACTCAGATTGATCCCACTCTCATTTTCGGCATACCTCAGGTGACTTCTCAGGATATGGACGGCAATGTGCTCGAAAACCGTCAGCTCAACCCCGATGTAATCATCTACAACAAGCCAGATGATGTAGCCAAGGGTGTCGATGACCAGATTGCCGCTTCTGTCAAAACCCTTCTTAAAAAACTTGACAGCGCAAAATAAGCGATACCCCACTAAAATCAACCGGCCGCAAACTCATCGAGTTGCGGCCGGTTGTCATTTATACTGTATTATATATCAACAAAGTTCACATATTAACGTTGCCGAGGTTGCATCGACTACTTTGACGTGCACTGTGTCTCCTATGCGGAAGTCTCCTCGCGGAAACACACATGTTTTATTCTGTTGATTGCGTCCTACTCGCTGCTCTGCCGATCTCTTAGCCGTGCCCTCTACAAGCACATCAAAAGTCTTACCGATGTCACGGCGGTTTGATTCGAGCGACAACTCGTTTTGCAGTGCTATCATGCGGTTCAGACGGTCAATCTTAATATCTTCCGGCACGTTGTCCGGCATAGTACGTGCAGCGAGTGTGCCCGGTCTCTCAGAGTATTTAAACATAAACGACGAATCAAAACCAACCTCGCGCATCAGACTGAGAGTCTCCTGGAAATCTTCCTCCGATTCATCGTGAAATCCGGTGAAAAGATCTGACGAGATACCGCAGTCGGGTATAGCCCGGCGTATAGCCGCGATGCGGTCAAGATACCACTCGCGTGTATACTTGCGGTTCATCGCTTTCAACACCGAATTACTACCCGACTGCACCGGCAGATGTATATGGTTGCATATATTGTCGTGTGCCGCGATAACTGCAATGGTTTCGTCGCTCATATCCTTTGGATGAGAAGTCGTGAATCTCACTCTCATATCCGGAGCCGCTTCAGCGACCATAGCCAAAAGTTGTCCGAAGTCCACTGTTCTGCCGTCCTCGGTCTCATAGCGATAGCTGTTAACATTCTGTCCGAGCAGAGTCACTTCCTTAAATCCTTTTGCACGCAAGTCTGCAAGCTCGCGCAAAATGCTTTCGGCAGGGCGGCTGCGCTCCCGACCGCGTGTATAGGGCACAATACAGTAACTGCAGAAATTATTACAACCTCGCATAATGCTGATAAATCCGCTTACGCGGTTACCGCCTATTCTTGCAGGTATCACCTCGCGATAGGTCTCGGTCGTGCTCAGATCGACGTTTATAGCCTTTGCTCCCGACTCTGCAGCCGCAAATAAAGCAGGCAAGTCAAGATATGCGTCCGGACCGGCAACAACATCCACTCCATACTCGTCAAGCAGTTTGTCGCGTACACGCTCTGCCATACATCCGATTACACCAACAATCAGTTTACCTGATTTCTTTCGGCGTAAAGAAGCCAGATATTGGAGACGGCTGACTATTTTTTGTTCGGCATTATCGCGTATCGAACAAGTATTGAGCATGATTGCGTCTGCCTGTGATATATCATCAGTAATGGCATATCCCGCCATACCCATTATAGATGCCACGACCTCTGAGTCGGCGACATTCATCTGGCAACCGTATGTTTCTATGAAGAGAAATTTGTCTTGTGAGACTGTGTTTGAGGAGTTATCGTTCATTTTACTCATCAAGTTAATTAAGGAAATATTTGTGCAATAGCACAAGTTTGAGTATTTTTGTGCAAAATTACAAAAAAAAGTGGATAAGGCGAATGTTCGCATATTATTCCTGCTGCTTATAGCGGTGATGTTTATCGGCCAGGCAGTCTATGACTTCGTAAAGAAAAATCGAAGCCGGACTCGACATCGCCGTCCGGCTGCAAGACCGGAAAACAGATTGCCCCAAACCCTTAATCTTACGCCGCATAATAATGAGTCAGACATTACCGCCCATCCGAAAGATAATGTAAAGATTCTGACTGAACCAAAATCAGATATTGAGCATATTGACGACAGTCATGACATCAACAATGCTGACACAGTTCCACCTCTCTCTGATACTCCGGATTCTGACGAACTACGCAAAGCTATAATCTGGAGTGAAATATTAAAACGCAAATTTTAAACACAGAAATAAACCGAATTATCCTTAAAAACTAATTCTGAGTATAATGGTATACAATTACATCACTGCTGAAGAAGCGGCCGAAATGATTCCTAACGGATCTACCATCGGCATGTCGGGCTTCACTGCTCCCGGCACTCCCAAATTCATCCCCGAAGCTATCGCAAAAAAAGCAACTAAAGAACACGAAGAAGGCAGAGAGTATAAGATCAACCTTTTCACAGGTGCATCAACTTCTGATCGCGCCGACGGTAACCTGTCACGCGCCAACGCTATCAATATGCGTGCCCCCTACCAGAACGTGCCTGACCTCCGCAAACGCATCAACAGCCACGATTGTCACTATTTCGATCGTCACCTCTCCGAAATGGCTCAGGAAGTGCGTTACGGATTCTACGGAAAAATCGATTTCGCTATCATCGAAGCTACATCAATCACTCCTGACGGAGAAATCCTCCTGGGATGTGGTGTCGGAAATATACCGACCTACGCAGCTATGGCTGATAAAATCTTCATAGAGCTTAACGAAGTGCTCCCCGAATCACTTTACGGCATGCACGACGTTATCCTCCTGCAGGATCCCCCCGTGCGTCGTGAAATACCTATCTACCACGCTAACGACCGCATCGGTAGCCCCGTACTGAAAATTGACCCCAATAAAGTTGTCGGCATCGTCAAGACTAAATCTTATGACGGCGTTAAACCGTTCACCGCTCCCGATGAAGTGTCAAAGCAGATTGGTTCAAATGTCGTTCGCTTCCTCGTCAGCGAATATGTAAAAGGTCGTCTGCCCAAAGAATTCCTTCCCCTCCAGTCAGGCGTGGGCAATGTTGCCAATGCAGTCCTCTACGATCTCGGCGAGAGCAAAGAACTGCCTGCTTTCATGATGTACACTGAAGTCATTCAGGACGCCGTGCTTGAACTGATGAAGAAAGGCAAATGTACATTCGCCAGCACATGCTCCATGACATTCTCTGATCAGACTGAGGAAAGCCTCTTCGCTGACATCAAATACTTCCACGACAAGATTCTCATGCGTCCGGCCGAAATCTCAAACAACCCCGAGGTTATCCGTCGTCTTGGCGTAATAGCGATGAACACAGCGCTCGAAGCTGACATCTTCGGCTCGGTTAACTCAACTCACGTGCTCGGCACCAAGATGATGAACGGTATCGGCGGTTCCGGTGACTTCACTCGCAACGCTTACATTTCAATCTTCAGCTGTCCGTCAGTTTCTAAGGGTGGTCTTATCAGCAACATCGTTCCGATGGTTGCTCACCCTGACCACAGCGAGCACTCTGTCGACATCCTCGTTACTGACCAAGGTATCGCAGACCTCCGCCACAAAGACCCGGTTGAACGCGCTTACGAAATCATCAACAACTGCGCTCACCCGATCTATCGTCCGCTCCTCCTCGATTACCTCAAGCTCGGCAAGGGCGGTCAGACTCCCGTTACACTTCAGGCTGCGTTTGAATTCCACGTCGCATTCAACGAAACCGGTGACATGCAGAACGCAAACTTCGGCAAATACTGCTGATAAGTTCCACCGGATATCACCCTAAAAAAATACCGTCGGGAAAATTCACCCGACGGTATTTTTTATACCATAATTTTTAAAGAACTTATTTGACAAGGAGTTTAAGAGTGTTACCACGCAAATCGTTGACGATATAAAGTCCGGGCAAGCACTCAAGACGACCGGCACCGATATGGATAAGCGCACCGGACGCGTTATAGCAATGAGCCTTGGGAGCACTGTTAGAGATTGAGATAAACCCTTCGCCTGCGCATGCAAAATCAGCTATCCCGTTATCAGTAATAATTTCGCTTATACCTGATGTCTGTGACATTGATCCGTCAGATGAGAGATGCATCACTACCGGCTCACCATCAATATATGCTCCGTACTCAAACACATTATCATCAGCTTCATTGCGGCAGTTATCAGTCACCGGTTCACGGAACCATGAATAGACTCCGTGCCACTCTGACTGCTGACCACCCGACACAGCGTAGTCACCGATACATTTATGATAGGACTTACCCCAGCTGTTTCCGATAAAAATTACATCATCGTCATCGACCCACTCCCGGTTGCCGAGACCTTCGCGCGCGAGATAAACAGCCTGATAACCATTTTTGCTATGCTCTACAAATGTGCAGAAGCCAGGAGCTGAGGCTCGGGTAAACTCCACTTCCTTACCCTCAGATACAGGTTCCAGCTCAGTCCATGTCTTACACAAACCTCCGGGTGTCAGTATCTCAGTCTCATCAACAAAGACAGACTGCATCGGGTAATATTTCTCCACATTGAGCGTTTTAGAATGGCAATAATGGTGACGGCCTGAAACCTCGATACTATTTCCCGAAACGCGATATGTAATCCTCTCGGTGCAGAATTTCGCTTCATCAGCAAAAAAGATTTCATTCTCCACTTCGATGGTAAGCACATCTCCGGTGACGGTCGCCCGTTTTTTGGGCAATTCGACGCCGTCGACCTTAACGGTCACACTTTCTGTACGTGCGTTTGGCTTACCGTCATTATGGTTACCGCCCATCCACCAACCATCTGCCAGAAAACCGCCGATATTATTACTGGATCTTGTATGGTTGACCTCTACACCGTCAAGGCTGACCGTCGAGAATGTGTAGATATTGTTATTACCACATCTGACGAATGTGACTTTTAGATCACCCCACTCGGTAGTTTCAGAAAAATCAACACTCTGAATCTTATAATCTATAGTAGCAGAAACTGCCGACAATGCTATAAGCATTGCCGACAGTGATGTAAACGCTTTTTTCATAAAAAGACGGTGAAATATTTTGTATTGAGCTATTATCCTAACAAATTCTTAACGCATGCGAGGATATTATGGGTTGTAAATCCGAATTTTTCATCGAGAACCTTATAAGGTGCAGATGCTCCGAAACGAGCCATACCATAAACTTCACCAGTAAAGCCTTTAATCATGCGGATAGTCGAGGGTAAACCTGCTGTAAGTCCAAACTGTGCGACTCCGGCTGGCAGCACACTGCTTCGGTAGCTTTCGTCCTGAATATTGAACAGCCCGATTGACGGCATTGAAACCACGTTGGCCTTAACGCCTTCTGCCGCGAGCTCAACAGCGACCTCACACAAAAGTGAAACCTCAGAACCGTTAGCTACGAGAATGATATCGGGATTGTCATTTTTAATCACAATATAACCGCCCTTGCGCGCCTGAATAGCATCGCGATAGCGGTCTCCATCGGGAGATGGCAGATCGGGTATATCCTGACGGGTCAGCACAAGCGCACTGGGGGAATGTGTATTCTCCATCGCCATTTCCCAGCATACGGTAGTCTCAGCCGAGTCAGCAGGACGCATTGCAAGCAAAGAGGGATAACCGCTGAAATTCTTAATCTCTTCGAGCAGACGGAGCTGAGCTTCCTGCTCGATAGGTTCATGGGTCGGTCCGTCCTCACCTACGCGGAAAGCGTCGTGAGACCAGATATATTTAACCGGCAACTCCATCAGCGATGCAAGACGCATAGCCGGTTTCATATAATCAGAGAACACAAAGAATGTAGCACATGCACCAATCACACCGCCATGAAGGACAGCACCATTGATAATCGAAGCCATTGTCAACTCAGCAACACCGGCATGGAGGAATGCCCCTGAGAAATCACCGGGAACAAATGCGCCGGTCTTGTTAAGGAACGCTTCGGTCTTATCACTGTTGGCGAGATCGGCAGAAGAAACAATCATGTTACCTACTTTCTCTCCAAGCACAGAGAGGACATCGGCAGAAGCCGTACGGGTAGCTACATTGGCCTTATGCGCAATAGCCGCATAATCTATGTGAGGAAGTTTGCCGTCAATATATGATTTGAGTGTCTCGGCTTTTTCGGGGTTTGCAGCAGCCCATTCGTCATAGGCTTTACGACGCTCCGCCACAATAATACGGAGCTGTTTGCGACGCTCTTCATAGAGAGCTTCGACGTCTTCGAATACAACCCAGGGATTTTCGGGATCTCCGCCAAGATTTTTGATAGTAGAGTTAACGTCAGCTCCAGATTTGCTGAGAGGTTGACCGTGAGTCGAGCACTGATTTTCAAACGAAGAACCGTCGGCCTTAACGACACCCTTGCCCATCACTGTATTACCGATAATAATGGTCGGACGAGCAGTCTCGTTATGGGCTTTTTCAAGAGCGTCTGCTATCTGCACTGGATCATTACCGTCGATTTCAATTACATTCCAATGCCATGCACGATATTTGGCGGCGTAGTCCTCGCGGTCTACAGCATCAACCTCAGTTGACAACTGAATAGTATTGGCATCATAGAACATTATGAGGTTTGCGAGCCCAAGATATCCGGCGATACGGCCTGCGCCTTGAGAAATTTCTTCCTGAATACCTCCGTCAGAGATATAAGCATAAGTCTTATGAGCGACAACATCACCGAAACGAGCCTGAAGGAATCGCTCGGCAAGCGCACATCCGACAGCCATAGTGTGACCTTGTCCGAGAGGACCAGATGTATTCTCTACCCCACGCTTCGGGTCTAACTCCGGGTGGCCGGGAGTGACACTACCCCACTGACGGAACTGCTGTAATTCCTCAATAGTATAATTACCCATAAGGGCAAGTACGGAGTATAACATTGGTGACATGTGGCCGGGGTCGAGGAAGAAACGGTCGCGAGCAAACCAAGTCGGATCGTCGGGGTCGCAAACGAGAAATTGCGAATATAGTACGTTGACAAAATCAGCGCCTCCCATAGCGCCTCCGGGGTGGCCGGATTTAGCTTTTTCTACCATCGCCGCAGCCAAAATTCGTATGTTATCGGCAGCGTGGTTGAGAACCTTTGAGTTCATAATTGATCTATATGTTAATAAATTTTAATCACTTAATCAATCTAATCACACTTACATGCAATTATACCACGAAATTACTACAAAGTTACGGGGTTAGCAAATTAATTTATTGACATTTTGATACTCGGCACGCTAACAACCCTATATATAACAAATTAGCGGAGCAACAAAACTTGTCGCTCCGCTAACGTATTTAACGATTATTTCCTTATTACATTGCATCAAGCATCTGCTCAGCTTCTTCTTCGACTTTAATGTCAGTATTGACATTCTTAGAGCCGATAAGAGCGTAGAAGAGGATATATGCACCACAACCGAGCACAATCCAGTAGCTTGAGAGGTAGCTGCCGGTAACGTCAGCAAGCCAGCCCTGAAGAGCCACCATCACAGCGCAACCGAATACCATTGTCATGAACGCACCGGAAGCGATAGCTGTGTATTTGCCGAGGCCTTCAACAGCCATGTTGAAGATACCGCCCCACATCACAGATGTGCAAAGACCGATAAGAATGAACGCGAAGATACCTACAGGCACTTCAGCCGAGATCATTGATACGTTGCTCCAGTCGATACCGGGGATATTGACTGTCCAGTCTGTCGGAGCAAACATGCCGAAAGCAGTGAGAGCAATTGATGCGGTAGCAACTACTGTAATCATTGCGCGAGATGAAACTTTCGCAGCGACGCTACTGCCCACAAAACGACCGACGAGCATCATCAACCAGTAGACAGCCACAATCTGACCTACGATATTGGCATCCATGTTAAGGCCGGGAGTTGCTGCATCAGGTGCGCTTGTAAGATACTGAAGGATATATGTCGGAGTGCCGACTTCGATACCCATATAAAGGAAGATTGCGAGGATACCGAGGTTGAAGTGACGGAAAGAGAAAGCACTGTGGGGATCGTGTCCTTTTTCAGTCTTTTCAGTCTTGGGACGTGCAGGTTCATTAATATGAGTGAAGAGAATCACGAAGAACGCCACGATGAAAATACCGCCTGCGATGAAGAGCGCGGGAGTTGCATCAGTAACACGAGCCTTTGCAGCATCGCCGATAAGGGCACCCATAAGGATGTAAACTGCAACCGCAGCAGCAGAGTTGAACACACCGCCGAGCTGGATAAGCTGATTGCCCTTGTTACCGCCACCGCCAAGGATGTTAAGCATAGGGTTAACCACGGTGTTAAGCATACACATACAGAAACCGGCGATAAACGCACCGATAAGATAAACCGCAAATGCACAGCCCTGCATGCTTTCCCAACCACTCATCCACTGAACAAAGATGCCGAGAATACCGACAAGCAGAGCGAGAAGAGCTGTTGACTTGTAGCCAAACTTTTTGATTAACATACCTGAAGGGATACCCATCACCAGATATGCGATAAAGTTACCGTAATTACCGATCTGAGATTCGAGATTGGAAGCTCCGAACTGGTTCTTTACTATGACTGCCATCGGTGAACACAAGTTAGTCACAAACGCAATCATCGCGAAGAGTGCAATCATAACTATGATAGCGCCCCATTGTTTTGAGTTGTTGCTCATGATAATAATTTGGTTTATTTTTAATTATTAATTTAATTATTCAAGTCTGTTTAAAACACAAAAAAACCGTCAGGTGGTTTTATCGCCCCTAAAGTTAGGACTTTTTTATGTAATGACGTAAAATTTAAGAGAATTTTGTCGTTTTTTTACATCAATATACCTTTTTCGATATACTAATAGACCCTTTGACCGAAAATAGCGGAACCTATGCGCACGTGAGTCGACCCTTCAGCAATAGCCGCCTGATAGTCGTCACTCATCCCCATAGACAGAATATCAAAACCACGCAGATCAGGCGCAACCTCAATGATCCGTTTCCGAGTCTCGGCAACAGTTCTGAAATCAGACGATATACGCTCGTCGTCATCAGTATTAGTGGCCATACCCATCAGTCCGCATATATGAGTCGCTTTCAGCGATTCAAAACCTCGCGTCGCAAACCAGTCGATAAGTTCGGCAGGAGTAAATCCGAATTTTGTTTCTTCAGCCGCTACATGCAGCTGCATAAGCACTCGTGTAATCACACCTTTACGAAATGAAAGATCATCAATCATTTCGAGCAGACGCAAAGAGTCTACGCTTTCAATCAGGCTGACATTGCCGATAAGATACTTTAGTTTGTTGGTCTGCAAATGACCTATAAAATGCCAGCGCGTATCATCGGGCATTTCCGGAATTTTATCAACAAGTTCCTGAACACGGCTTTCTCCGAACACTCGCTGACCTGCGTTATAAGCTTCCCTTAAAACCGCAACAGGATGAAATTTAGAAACAGCAACAAGTTCGACACCCTCAGGGAGCGTCGACTTGATGCTGTTAAGTCTTTCCGCGATATCTGACATTACAGATTATTGAGCCACCGGAGCCTCTCCGGGCACTTTAACTTTATAGACATCCATAAGAGGCGTTTCCGAAATCGAAACAATCTCATAGTCTGCCATAGTACCC
>CAMWNL010000007.1 GCA_947175585.1 uncultured Bacteroidales bacterium
TACCTGAACCGTGCCCGGCAGACTCCGGCTATGCTTAATATCCCGATTTCTTTCGGCAAATCAAAGTCTTCGTCTGTGCCTCAGAGTCTGATTTCTCCCCTGCCGATGAACTTCGCTTTCATGGAGCTGTTCTCGCCTATTACCGCGCAGACCAAAGGCGATTTTAACAGACTGATGGTTCCCTATCGTTGTGTGGCTTCCGACGTAGCCGCGCGCCATAAGATGGTTTTGTCGTCAGGCTCTATCGGCGACGCAATACGCGCGTCAATGAGCTTTCCGGCCGTATTTCAGGCTACCGAGGTCAATGGCGCACTGCTCTATGACGGCGGCATCTACGACAACTTCCCCGTCGACGTAATGCGTTCGGTCTTTGCTCCGTCAATAATGATCGGTGTAGACGTATCCACCGAAGAGACAGGTCCTCAGACCTCAATTCTCGACCAGCTCACCAATCTTATAGTCCAGAACAACGACTACTCTCTCCCGGCCGACGAAGGCATCAAGATAAAAATCGACCTCAACGAGTTCGGTCTCCTTGACTTCCCCAAGGCACGCCGCATCTATGCCATCGGTTACGAACACGGCATGGCGATGATTGACTCTATCAAATCCCGTATCCACACACGCACGGACTCAACGGCTCGCAACCTTCGTCGCGACGTGTTCAAATCCCGGACGCCTTACCTTCGTTTCGGCAATGTTACGGTCGAGGGCGCATCACCAAGTCAAAACGAATTTATCCACCATCTCTTCCGCCGGCAATTCCACCACGACACACTGTCACTCGAAGGCGCACGCCGCGCCTACTATATGGCTCTGTCGACCGACAAGCTCACCGATCTTGGCATACAGGCACTCTACAATGACACGACCGATCTTTTTGATCTAAAACTTAAAGCGACCGTCAAAAACAACTTCAAAGCCGCTTTCGGAGGTTATCTCACCTCGTCTAACAACAGCTATCTCTTCTTGTCAGCAGGCTACTCCACCCTAAGTTTCAACTCAATTTCAGCCAACATCAACGCATGGCTCGGCCAAAGCGATATGGCCGCCATGGTCAACGGCAGCATCTATCTGCCGACTCCTATGGCTTCACGCCTCAACGTTCAGGCCGTCGTATCGCGTCGCAAGTTCTATGACGATGACTACATGTTCTATGAAACCCGTGTGCCGACCTTCATAATCGGCCATCAGTATTATGGCCGTCTGAGTTGGTCAGTCGAAGCAGGCTATCTCGGTAAAATCGAAATAGGCGCCGGCTACGGCCATCTTCACGATTCATACTATCGCGACACCAACAGCAACAGCCGCATGTACAGTTTCGGCCGTTACCACTCATACCACAATCTCGCTCAGGCATTCGCTTCTTACCAGACCAGCACCCTCGACGACATTAACTTCCCGACCAAAGGCGACAGCTACAATGTGACCGTAATGGGCTTCACTGGTGACGCCTGGATAAAAAACTCCGACGACGAGACCCTCACCGACACAAATCCTTACTGGATACAGGCAGAAGCGCGCACACGCAATTATATTCCCATTAGTCGTCGATGGACTTTCGGCATAGAAGGTGACCTTATGCTCTCGACACGCAAACTCCACGGCAGCTACAACTCTGCGATAATAAGCGCACCGAGCTTTGCACCGACTCCGGCGTCAAACAACACATTCAACCCCGCTTTCCGCTCCAACAGCTTCATAGCTGCCGGTGTCGTTCCAATCTACCGCTATAGTGACAATCTCTCTGCCCGTTTGCTTTGCTCCGCCTTCATGCCATTGCGAAAGATTGAGGAGCGCCCTAACGGTTCGGCATATTACGGCAAGTGGTTGTCTAAGCCGGAATTCTATGGTGAGGCCGACATCACTTACAAATTTCCCTTCGCCACCCTCGCCGCCTATGTCAACTACTCCTCATACCCGGCCCACAACTGGAACGTCGGCCTGTCATTCGGCATCTACCTCCACGCCCCCAATTTCCTGAGATAACAAAACAATAACATCTAATTAGATAGCGCTGTGTCGTAACTAAGGTTTACGGGACAGTCTCTTTATCTATTTAGCAACTCGATCTTTCTGATAAGCTCTAAGAATTTCAATAGTTTCATCATCAGTTGCCGTAGCAAGCATTGCATCAAACTTCGCTCTTGCGACCGAAGAACCACGCGATAAAACCGATGCTTTTATCAATGCCAAAGTATGACTGCTACTGCTGAATGGTATGCTTCTGCCTCCAGTTATTGCCGACAGTTCTTTCATCCATTTTTGCGGTTCAATTTCTACGGTGTCAAATCTAACCTTTTGCATAGCCGCCTTTCTTGCCTCTATCCACCAGTTAATCACGCCATCACTATGAGGCACACTATCGCCTATAAGTAAAACCGAACGTGAAGCCCCTTCGCGCCAATGCGTTTCATTAACTATTTTCCTGATGACAAGCTCATAAAATTCAGGGGCATCGCCTCCATTCGTATCTTTAGTCTGCCTAACAAATTGAATTAGTCTCCCTTTATTGGAAGATAATTTATAGCACTGATATGCGTTACCAAAATCTTCCGGACCATTCATATCACAATAATCGCCAAATGCAACTATCCCAAGCTTCAAATCCTCATTATCACGGAATAATTCCGGAATCAATGTCGCCACACCGTCTCGGACTGTTTCAATATACTCACTCATCGAGCCGGTTGTATCAAATGCTATTATCAAATCCAGTTTCCCGAAACAGTCATTATTCTTATAATCAATTTGGGCGTCATATTTATTCATTTGCTTTTTCTTTTATTAAGAACCATTGCTATCGACATATCGTCCTTACTCCCGACTTCACTGAAGTGAGTCAGAGCCACCGGGAGATCTACGCATATTTTCTCACGTCCTTCTTTACAAGCCGTGTCTAGTATACATCTTAAAAAGTTATATAACAGTTCGCCATCGTCAAACGTACTGTCGATGCCATCTGAGGATAAAAATACGGCCTTGGGTTCTGTGAATCCAATCGCGCAGCGAAATTCATCAAGTGCGCTTTCATCACACATCGAAGTCGTATAATTAAGTATACACCTGTCATCCCACGGGATAGGCTGACTCCATTGTCCGCGTCTACTCAATGTCACAAATTTACCGTCACCAATTTGTATTCCAATCCAATATTTTTTTGTCTGGAGATATGCAATCAACGTACATCCAAAAGTCTTGACAGAGTTACTTCCTCTCAAATCGTCAACCTCATCATTCCACCGGGCTATTATCGAACCACATATTGTTTTTACTATTGATTCCTCTACACCTGACTTAATGCTACTCACAGATGCTGCAAACTCCTTTAGAGTTTCAACCGCAACTTTACATGCAATATGCGATCCAAGTGCACTGTTATAGTATGCCTCTCCTCCATGGCCATCGCTCACGGCTGCAATTTTGATGCTGCCGGAGCGATTTTTCCATGTTATAGAGTAGTCCTGACACTCCTTCCCTATTTCTTTGTGAGAAGCCCCAATTACGGTCGAATTAAATATCATATCAATCAAATTCGTCAAAATCAAGAGAATCAATCAACGCTTCATCACCGACGCTCAATCCTGCGACATCATCAAGTTCTTCAGCCAACGCCGTTGCAGCCTCCTCGCTTTTTGATATCAAAGTTGCTCCTGACGCGGCCGTCCCTGTTTTGGTGCCAGACATCCCGACTGATGAACTACGGCTTGCTACCATAGACGATGTAACAACAGTCGCTTTGATTACCGCTTTTAGTGCATCAATATTCTGAGCTCGGAAAACAAGCTCGGGGTTACCTGTAAACGTTTTCAAAACATCAATGTCCGCATCTGCCCCAATTGCAATAGCAATACGCATAGAGTGTTTAAACCAATTATTAGTCATGATCTCGCTCATCGCACCATAAAAATCATCAGTTGGAGCGCCATCACTGAGAAGTATTATCACCGGGGCATAAGATCCGCTTGCTGATGCAAGAAATCCATGTTTATGAGACAACTGACGGTTAAGTTCGCGAGTTGCATCACCCATGCATGTCCAGCCTTCTGCATCGAGATCTGTCCATTTGAAATCAGATGCGAGCACAGGGGTAGAATTAATCCAATTTGCCGTACTGGCAAATGTAAGCGTTGATATTTTAATTTCCGCATCGGGATTATCATCATTGATAGTGCTGATAATCGGAATAACATTACGGATTGCATCATTGACTGCTGCAATTTTCTCGCCAGACATACTCCCTGATGTATCCACCATCATAAAAAGGTTAAGTACACGACGCGCTGTAGGAATGAGTTCATAATCTGTAAGTGCCATAATAAATTGTTTATTAAATAGTTAGTTAATTAGTTAGTTTTATTTATTAATCTTAAATTTAAATATTGTCGAAATCACAAGATCTTGTTTTACCGGCATGAATCCACCAGGTGCTAAGCTCAGCGACTTGCCTGACGGAGTAAGAACTGTCCATGCCTTCTCAGTCAGATTTTTTATTAGAAGCAATCCTGAAGCATCATTTTTATCTATGACTACTCCAGAGGGAACACCCGTACGCTCGAAGCGAATGATATTTCCCTTTATTAATGGTATAGACCGGCCGGCTCCTTCCATTACATATGTCACTTGGATGGGTTTTCGGCATCGTGGATTCAGACATGGCTGATTGCCATAGACAAACGTCTCATCTCCGCAATGAGGACATTTCATAAGATGGTCTCTTAGCGAGATAAAAACATCAACCCACTGCATCTCAGTCATTCGTTCCTGAGGAGAGTTTATAATACGGTCACTAAACTGCTCTTTAAATTTACCTCGTAATTCCTCGGGAAGCAACGGCCACATTGTCAGAGCATTGCGATGAACGCCTCTTACTGGACGATTAATATCCTTTTCATCATTAAATATGAAACAGATATCCTTACCAAATAAACGCTGCTCAAATGCTTCAGTAAGACATGGATGCTTTATCACATTAAAACCTTCAAAGGGATGGTCGACACAAAACAGCATGAACAAAATAACTGTAAGACTGAAGCGGTCTGTGTAGCTATTAGGAAGAGTCTTACCCATGACTACTTCGGGTGCCATATATCGTGCCTTACCCAAAATTCCAGAATTTTCACCGTGAGGATAGACGTTATCACAGTCACATATCCGCACATCTCCTGTATTAGGATTGATAAAAAAACCACCGTCATTAAGGTCTTGATAAGAAAGTCCATTAGCATGAAGAAGCCTGAACGCATCACACAAATTCATAGCGGCCTCAATAATTGCCCTGAAAGATGAAAAACGGACTTTTGCCATACGGAACTTTGTAAATTCATAGCAGCCGTCAGGTTTAAGAGGCATTAAATAACCTATCCCTCCTGTACGAACTTTTGCAAGAGCCTCAGGCCAAAGAAACGTTGGCGAAGGTGAGCCGTCCTTAATATTTTTTCTGATGTTTTTAAGGAATCTTTCAGATGGCTGTTTTCTAAACCATTTAAGAGCTTTTCGCTGGCCATCAACACTTACCGCATAAACTGCGCCTTGAGCACCCTCTCCAAGAAAGCTATCGACGATTGCACTACGGCCGTCTTCCAATCTAATTGTCTCTCCTTTTTCGAATTGTTGCATAATAGTATATTAGACTGTTATATTATCAAAAAATGTTTTGGGGTGAAACGAACGCGGCAACATATAACCGGTACACATATTACCATGAATGTCTGTATATTTTACCATATGTCCGAATGTCATCGCCATAACGATTCGCGACAACCTACCAGTCTTTATATGCTTAGCACATTGTTTACATTTGGCAATACCGGCAAGAACATTCCCTGTAATGATGTAAGCAGATTCGCGGTTCTTTTTAGCTAATATCGCATCCCAGTTACTTAAATTAATTGATGAATTGCGTGTAAGGCAAATACCAAAATATGATTGATGGATAATCGTCTGCAGACTCCCAGTGTCTGACATCGGAATTTTGACTACACTCCGGCTATCATTTACTGCGAATATGGCATAAATTCGTGATTTAGTGTATTTATCTCCCATTACACTGAATCCCATGAAGATACCAACAGGAATATTAGCTACGTAACTGGGATCATCTATTTGTCCATCTGGAATTATTGTCGACGGGATAGAGTACGTACATCCGACATGAAAACTCTCCATCGAATCCTTCAAGCCACTATAATTTAACTCCACCTCTTGTATCTCTTTATTCATCCTTTCATGATTGTCTGCCCTTTCGCTTATAGCCTTGATTCGGGATGGTGTATATGAGGTTGACGTTTTCAAAAGCGCAAGTTGCCGCAGTGCTATTGCCCTCAATTCCGCATAATAATCGGTGACTGCCTGTATTTTCCTATCCTTGGCTTCCATAATTTTGGGAATTAGGTCTGCTGCGCTATTGAGGGTTGACATTCGCTCTTTTATTTCTGACGCATTCAATGGTTTACGCAATACGTTTACCTCATACTTATCCAAATATGCATCACTTGCAAAAGGAGAATCTGCATCTTTCTTGCCTGGTACAAACACTTGCCGCTTGATTAATTCTGCCTGTAGAGGCAGAATATTCACAGTTAAATCATTCTCATTATTTTCATCAAGAGAAGCAATTAATTGATTATAACGCTCCATCACCTCTGTCAAAATTTTTTCTTGCTCAGCACATGATAGCAGACCGAGGTCTCGCATAAAATATGACACGAACTCTGCATTCTTACCTTTAATCACACCATTCTTCTTCCTAAAGCTATTTGCCCCCTGACTGATTTGTGCGCCTGATATAGTCTCAGCATATTCTGGATTCTCATAACTGAATTCTTCAATTACTTTTGCACCATACTTGTTAAATATATCGACACATATGGTATCTCGACCCTGATTAGCCTCTACATTTGCATTGAGTGAACGCTGTTTCCGTCTGTTTAACATCAGATATCTCTGTTCTACTGGTATAGGCGACGCGAGAACAATGTACTTGCAGTGATTTAATTGACCGGTACGGTCTGCTCGACCATCAAACTGAGTTTGCACATCTGCGCTATCTTGTTGCTCCCAAGTTATCATTGTGCGCGAACGTGTGTCTGCAAATCCTTCTGAATTATGCAGTGAAATACCTGAAGCCATAACTCGATTACCTATTAATACATCAATCTTGCCGTTATTAAAGTCTGACGCCAATTGTTTTTTATCTGATTTTTTTCGAGCTTGGCAAACTACACTGCTGTTAGGACCATTTGCCACATCATCATATACAAGCATCGCCTTACGCTCAGTCAGCTCGCCTACTTTTAGACCTTCTTCTGTCAGACGTTGAACGAAATAGTCAATCGGACTAAGTGGCAATCCGGTCAATACAGAGGATATGTCATAAAGCAACTGGTCGTAACAATTCTGCACATCCTCACCTTTTATACCTGTTAGTAAAAACCCACTTTTCATCCACAGTGGACTATTATAATAGTCAATTACATCTGACAATTGATATTTACACTTTGTAGAATATGATGTCTCTACATATTTCTTTCCTACTTTCTTTGAAGTCTTACCAAACACTTCATATTCAAAGACATTTGTAACACTATCTTTTAAAACCTGAGCAAAATCAGGATTGTCACAACTATCGCCAATATTCATCAATTTGGCGATATTGCTCTCCATCGTTCGCGATATCTGCACAATCGGTTTACGCCCTGATTTTACCTCTTCAAGCGTCTTATCAATAGCTAATTCGGTTTTTAATGCAAAAAGAAGCTGACGGATAGTCGGAGATAACCTCTGCTGTGGACTCCATGGTTTTATTTTACAATCGTCCGTTAACCAGTTTTCGCCTGCACTTGTTTTATGAGTCGTCGAAAGTATCCCTACCGGATCTATCGAATTAATATACACTGAAATATAATCTTTATAAAATGATCGGATATCATCAATCAAGGCAATAATCTTATCATAACTTACACGAAGCGATTGTATAGCGGATTCATCTTTAGTAGTCTCCAATACTCTCTCCACCTCACTCATATCGCGCTGTCTACGAATCATAGAACCTGACTCAACAAGACCTTGGGCCATCACTTCCTGCAGGATAGTGCCGCCTTGTGAAACTATGTCTAATAGGTCCTCCGATGATATTTTAGCAGACCCCATTGCAGTCTTAAAAGCATAAATCGGCATGCTGGATGCATATTTGGCATAGGTAGCCGACGCAAAGCACACACCTGCAGCCTCTTGAACAGCCTGTTGAAAAAACAGGCCTACATTGCTGGTTATGCCGCTTGCATTATGACTTTCGTCCATAATTAGGTAGTTTCCTTTGATTGCAGATAGCACGGCTCGGGGTTTCCAACTTTTACGGGAGTCTTTTTTAAGCTGAGAGTAGGTTAGCAATAAATAGTCATAACCGAGAGGAATTTCTCCTGTGTTTCTAAATTCTTCTATTTCGTATGATGATGGAAGATTATAGATAATGTGACCGACGGCGTCTGTTATACGTGCTGTCGAGTCACTATTTAATATAAATGGACGCATATCTCCGTAACCGATGTCTTTGAGATCACGATACAAGTCATTAAATAGTATTGATTTCTCAGTTACAAACACTGGTTTTTTACCTTGACGCTGAGCCCATTTTAAGAGCATAGCCAACTGGCGCCCCTTGCCGATGCCGGTCATATCACCAAGTATAAACGCCCGGCCATCAATCATCTGTCTCATCGCTAATGCAACACCATCAATTTGCTCTCCGCTGATTTTCTTCCTTATCTCTTCAGCGTTTGGCTCGCCCATCTCGCTCCTTACAAACTCTATAACGCTTCCTTCTTCGTTTGCAATGGCATTTAAATGGCGGTGAACGGACTGTGCCATGACGGCAGGAATCAGTGTCCCAATGTTATCTGAAGACCCATGGGAGATATACTCAACAGTATCATCCTCAAGATTAACAGCTTGAGTAATCTCCTTACCTTTTATCGAGCCAAATGACACCTCGTCGATTGCACCAAGAGCAAAACCTAAACAGTCGATAGAGTAACGGAGATTATCAACTTCTACACCAGGATATGACGCCATATAAGTGGCAGCTGATGGCTTGCCAGTCTTCCATAATCTGATAATTTGCTTTAGATGGCCATACACAACCATCTTAGCGAATATTGGTTTTAAAGGTCTGTTATCCGGATCTGAGAACATTTTTTCATCAGCCATTATTCCCGTCAAATAAGGCGAATCGAGAATGCCAATACCATAAGTGTCTACAAAACTTTTGAGCTGTGTATGAAGTGTCATACAATTTCCTCCCATCCTTTTTTTATATTTAACAAAATCATTTCATCAAGAAGCTCCATTATTTGGCTACGACTGCTTGACACCCTCAAATCACGTTTTAGTTGTTCGTTTCGAGAATAGTTATAGTCAATGTGGCAAAGGACATAAGCCGGAAATGCACCTGATTGCTCTTTATTTGTCTGCCATACCAAAAATTTTTGTACTGCAGTTTTAAGACCTGTTTTTTTTACAAATACACGTCGGGACAGAATGGTACTCAACGGCATATGACCATAATCGATAGCCCTGCCTTTTGAAAACTCGCATAAGTCAGTGATTTGGGTCACCCTGACATCTTCAGAGCATACTTTTTTGTCCGTGCGCTCCCTTACAAAGGTCGCGCTATGAAGAGCCACTCCCGGCGTCTTACCCACTGCCTTATAACCGTCATTGCAATCAAGCTCTATCAGCATGTTCTGTTTAGGCTCGCCCATCGAATTTTCAGTCACGAAATCCACTGATGAAATTTCTATTACAATTTCGGGTTTGACCATCTGGAATGCAACGCCTCGTGAATCTGTTTCAAAATATTCTGACTCTACAGTTTTATCTCTTAGTCTATTGAAAAATTCACTTCTTTGTTGTTCAGTAAGGCCGCCACCTACAGCGACAATCTGTCTGAACGTACCATCTTGCTCCATAACGGCAGTCAATAGGTCGCGAACCATATCTCTATGATCACCCTCACCTTCCGTGAAGCCAATCACAGCAACATCTATCGTATGCCGGGGTTTGATTTTATATACAAATCCATTTGAACTATGAACGACCAGACCTTCGCATCCACGTTCGACTACTAACGAATTATAAATTTGTCGGACTTCTGCAACTGAAGTGCATTGACGTCCTTTAACCGGACTAACTAAACCACATTGAGCAAAAAGCATCTTTAGCTTATGCATTTTTTCTATTATTGGCAGGTGACTCAAATCTTTACCATCTACTTCCAATAAATCAAAGGGTGCGAGTCGCAGTTTGTCAAAGAATTTCACGTCAGCCATAGCTATGGCAACATCACACACTCGTTCTCGTCCTGTATCGCTTAAGCTAACATACAATTCGGCTGCAAAAAGGGCGCTTGTAACACCTATTGACCGTAATTTATTAGCGACTTCTTTAAGACACGGTAAATCACTGGGCGTTTTGTTTCCGCCCGTTCCGAAAGCCGTTGCCACTCCATCAGCATAATATACTAATTGCATCACACCGTCAAGTTTTTGGGTTACTAAAAATTCTTGACCTCCAACCTTTTCTTCAAGTTTACTTCCGTCGACAAGCATAAATTTTCCAGGGACACGGCGTTTATAGTCCTGCGCAAGAGACGATATATCTTTTAAATTCATAATGAGATGTTTTTAAGTTCAAGATTGGTCATATGTAGAATCAGACAATACTTATCTCCGTCAACACGTCCCTCAAGAAATGCTCTGTAAGGCGTGCCACCTGTTGACATAACCAATGGGCCTATACCTTTTAATCCGGCACCAATAAGCATCATCGAGTTGCTGTCATGCAACTGCTGGGCAATGCTATAGAGAAAATCAAATGTAAGTCCGTTAATATGTTTTATCTGATATTTTCTCGTAAAGGCAAACATTCTGATTGCCTTGAATTTCGGAATCATCTTGCCTGTCCAACGCAATGGTATCTCTCTATTGATGTTTGACTCTGTTGTCTTATATGGACGTGAATCTTTTTCTTCACCTTCCGGTGTATAAAACACATGCTGTCTCGAAACTCTATGCGCAACTTTCAATGATGAATCAAGAAATACTTTCTTGGTCGAATTAAGATATAAACCAACCTTCTCGATGTCAGTTTCGACATCACAATTGATTATCTGATCAGTCAAGTCCTCACCATATTGACTTATCAGCATTTCAATCGCTGTATGAGGCGTAAATTTTAGCATTCTTATATTTCTGACATCCTGTCCATCGGGTCCGCACATTTTAATATTACTCTTTACAGCTCTGATATCCAATCCGACCTGTGCGTTTCGGCTCTTTGCATTTGATAAGTTTATAGCTCTCATATAATCTTTCCTACTTACATCATTGAAAAATCGAGTTCTCCATCTTCTATATTTATATCCTCGTCACTAGTATCTAACTCTGCAAATTCATCAAGACCGACAAATTCGTAAGTGGTCAAAGTCCCTGTGAGCATAAATACACCATTTTCATTTGCCAAAACAAATGCAGTGTTACATTCATAGCCTCCTCTATAGCTAAAAGGGAAAGTATATATACGGCTATCAATTCCTGCTGCAAGCTTTATTGCATCAATGCCTGTTAGCTGGTATACAGACTGAATACTCAAATCAAGCAATTCTTCAATACTTGCTTCGCGAGCCAAAGATATTTCATTGTCAAACGATGAAGGAATTTTTACTGGAGTTGAGCCATCTTCAGCCTTAGGGATGAGAGCTTGCTTATCAACCCAGTTTCCACTATTATCAATTATTCCGATTTTAGTAGCTCCAGGACAAATAATATTTATTCCATCGCCATTTATTGCCGCTTGGCTACAACACGTACCGTCAGCATTAAGGACTCGTAGTTCGGTGTGTCCATAAAGTTTGTCCCGGTCTACCTTTTGGGGGATGAGTTCAAATGAAGAACCTCTAAGTGAGATTGCTATTGTTTTTGCCATTTTGTTGTCGTTTTGATTTTCTGGGACAAATTTAGCTCAACCCCAAAAAAACATTTCCACTTTTGTTGTCGGAAAAAAATGACACTTTTTAGGCACAGCATGTATAACGACAATCGCGTAGGAGGTAAACACTAATCATAGGTGTTTATCTCCTACTTTCGTGTTTACCGAC
>CAMWNL010000008.1 GCA_947175585.1 uncultured Bacteroidales bacterium
TTTTATCATATAGATAGCGGCGCAATGGTGCGTCAAGATCATTCATCAAACGTGCGGATATTTCGTATATTCGTTCCATAACTTTCAAATTTTCACAAATATACAACTTCTTTTCTTTACAAAGAAAGAAATTTACGATTTTCTTTCCTTACAAAGAAAACTCATCGATAAATCATTGATATAAACTATACTTATATTACTAAAACATCATTCATAACGACTCTGCCACAGATAAGCACAGCCGCCGACATCACAATTTTGACAAAAGCGATGACCTTAATTTTTTTAACGTTTCAATGTCTGTTGCAAATCCAAAAATTTTGTTGTAGATTTGTGCAATCAATAATTACTATTGCTAACTAACCAAAATAATTAACTAAATAAATTTTCTATATCATGGAAATGGAAGATCATATCAAAAGTGAATTCTCAAAACGCTTCGGCGCTGAAGGTACAATCTACGCATCAGCAGGCCGTATCAATCTCATCGGTGAGCACACTGACTACAATGGCGGCTTTGTTTTCCCCGGCGCTATTGACAAAGTGATCATGGCTGAAATCAAGCCCAACGGCACCGACAAAGTGAGAGTTTATTCAATCGACATTAATGACTACGTTGAGTTCGGACTGAAAGAGACTGACGCTCCCGAGCAGCAGTGGGCAAGATATATTTTCGGTGTTTGCCGCGAGATTATCAAACGTGGCGGCAAGGTCGAAGGCTTTGACGCCGTGTTTGCCGGAAATGTGCCTCTCGGTGCAGGTCTTTCGTCATCAGCCGCTCTCGAAAGCGTATTTGCCTTCGCTCTCAACGACCTTTTCAACGAAAATTCTATCGACAAATTTGAACTCGCACGTATCGGTCAGTCAACCGAACACAACTATTGTGGTGTGAAATGCGGTATCATGGACCAGTTTGCATCGGTGTTCGGCAAGAAAGGTCACCTCATGCGTCTCGACTGCCGCTCTATGGAGTTTGAATATTTCCCCTTCAATCCCGAAGGCTATCGCCTCGTGCTCGTTGACTCGGTCGTTAAACATGAACTCGTAGGTTCGCCCTACAACCGCCGTCGCGAATCATGTGAACGTGTCGCAGCCAAACTCGGTCATCAGACCCTCCGCGACGCCACTATGGAAGAACTCGACAGCATCAAGAGCGAAATCACTGCAGAAGACTATATGCGCGCCCGTTTTGTGATCGGCGAGAAGCAGCGTGTGCTTGATGTGTGTGACGCGTTGGTCAAAGGTGACTATGACACAGTCGGTCAGCGCATGTACGAGACTCACGAAGGTCTGTCTAAAGACTATGAGGTGAGCTGCGAAGAACTCGACTTCCTCAACGACATAGCAAAAGAATGTGGAGTGACCGGCTCTCGCATCATGGGCGGCGGTTTCGGCGGCTGCACCATCAACCTCGTCAAAGATGACCTTTACGACAATTTCGTGAAGACTGCCACTGAGAAATTCGAAGCCAAATACGGCCATGCTCCCAAGATCTACGACGTTGTCATTTCTGACGGCGCCCACAAATGCTGATTGCGATGAATAACCGTAAAACTGTAATCGAACGCTTCGATTCGCCCGAAGGACAGATAGCCGTCGTCACCATGACCAACCGTCGCGGAGCGTCAGTGTCACTGTCTAATCTCGGAGCCGGCATCGTCAGCGTAATCGTGCCGGATCGCGAAGGCAAACTTGCCGATGTCGCGATCGGTTATGAAAATCCGACCGACTATATGGCCGACGGTCCTTGCGCAGGCAAGGTGCCCGGCCGCTATGCCAACCGCATAGCCAACGGACTGTTCACTCTCGACGGTGTGGCCTATAAGCTTGCAATAAACAACGGGCCTAACGCTCTCCACGGCGGTCCGACCGGCTTTCAGAATCGTCTATGGGACGTAGGACTCGTCGGTGACGACTCAGTGCGTTTCACCCGTCTGAGCCCTGACGGCGAAGAAGGCTATCCCGGCAATCTCACCGTTGTGGCGCTCTACCGCTGGACAGATGATAACCGTCTTGAACTCACGCTTGAGGCTCAGACTGACGTTGCAACAATCGTCAATCTCACCAACCACGCCTATTTCAACCTTTCAGGTCATGACAGCGGCTCAGTGCTCGATCATGAGTTGCGTCTGGCAGCATCGCGATTCCTGCCGACCGACGAGACCCTGATTCCGACAGGCGAAATGGCTCCCGTAGCCGGCACTCCGATGGATTTCACCAAATCTCACGCTATAGGCCGCGACGCTAACGCCGACTTCCCTGCGCTGAAATACGGTAAAGGTTATGACAACTGCTGGGTGGTTGACAACTGGACGCCCGGCGAAATCAAGACAGTAGCCGAACTCTTTGATGCAAAGACAGGCCGCGCGCTCGAAGTCGAGACCGACCAACCGGGTGTGCAGATCTACACCGGCAACTGGCTCGAAGGATGCCCGACAGGCAAGGGCGGCTATGTCTATCACGATTATGATGGCGTGGCCATAGAGTGTCAGGACTTCCCCGACGCTCCCAACCACCCTGAGTTCCCGGGTGTAAGACTTTCACCGGCAGAGATCTATCGCCGTCACATTAACTTTAATTTCAAGACTAAAGCAAAATAACATAATGAAACCTACTCTATTAGTACTCGCTGCCGGTATGGGCAGCCGCTACGGAGGCCTTAAGCAGCTCGACGGTCTCGGCCCTCACGGCGAAACGATCATGGACTATTCTATCTATGATGCCTTGCAGGCCGGTTTCGGCAAAGTGGTGTTTGTTATCCGCAAGGATATTGAAAAAGAGTTCCGTGAGAAGATTCTATCAAAATACGAAGGCCACATCCCCGTTGACGTAGTTTTCCAATCAATTGACGACCTCCCCGAAGGCTTCACATGTCCTGACGGCCGCACGAAACCCTGGGGCACAAACCACGCCGTAATGTCGGCCGCCGGAGTTATCAACGAACCGTTTGCCGTCATCAACGCCGACGACTTCTATGGTCGCGACGCGTTTGATGTGGTTGCCCGTCAGCTCTCCGAGTCAAAACCGGGTGAATACTCACTCGTAGGTTTCCGTGTAGGCAACACTATGAGTCCCAACGGTTCTGTCGCACGCGGTGTGTGCGCAACCGACGCCAACGGCATGCTCACCGATGTCGCCGAGCGTAAGGATATCCGCTATGACGAAGACGGTAAAATCATCTTCACCGATGAAAACGGTGTGACCTGCACACTGACTCCTGAGACTCCCGTGTCAATGAATCTCTGGGGGCTTATGCCTGACTACTTTGATCTCTCGAAGCGAGAGTTTACAAAGTTCCTCAAGGCCAATGCAGACAATCCCAAAGCCGAAATGACAATACCTGACTGCATGGACGGCCTGATCAAGAACGGTGACGCGACAGTCAAAGTGCTCGACACCACTTCTCGCTGGTTTGGTGTGACCTATGCAGGTGACCGCCCCGGCGTAGTGGAGAAATTTGCCGAACTCCACCGTGAAGGCGTCTACCCCGAAAAAATGTTTTAAATGATTATTGACTCTTTGGCCGGCACATTATGCCAGTCAAAGACTCCGATAAGCGATTTTGCAGTGCATGGCTCATATCTGTCAATGATGTGGGCCATGCTTGCTATTTTACCTATAAGCTCTTCAGGCGAATATTTCTGACGTAGTGCATCCATGCTCATGGATTGGTCGCGCTTCGACAATCGCTGTCCTGCGGCATTGCTTACGAGCGGAAGATGAGCGAACCGGGGCGCTTCATAACCCAACAGACGATATAAATATAACTGCTGGGCGGTCGAAAGCAAGAGGTCGCATCCTCTGACCACCTCTGTGACGCCCATAAGAGCATCATCGACTACGACCGCGAGCTGATAGGCCCATGCGCCGTCGGCACGCCGCACGACAAAGTCTCCGCAGTGACGCGTAAGATTGACGCTGTGCTCACCGAAAACACGGTCTGTGAATACAAAATCCTCATCGGGCACATACAGACGCGTCGCGCCACTGCCGTCGGAGTGACTGTCAAACGGAGGTTCGGCGCACGGGCGGCATGTGCCGTGATACACTACCCTGCCGTCAGACTCGTGAGGAGCCTGCGTCGCCATGATGTCAGCGCGAGTGCAGTGACATCGGTAAGTCAACCGTAAATCATTAAGACGACCGAGCGCATCAAGGTAGAAACTATCTCGCCGGCTCTGCATGTAGGGGCCGTTATCACCCATGTTGTCGATACCGCCCTCGTCCCAGTCGAGACCAAGCCAGCGGAGATCATCTTCTATCTGACGCGCATACTCCTGTCTGGATCGCTGCGGATCAAGATCTTCAATACGCAAAACCCACTTACCGCCGCGGCTGCGCACCGACAGCCACGATATCAGGGCAGTAAACACGTTGCCGAGATGCATTCTGCCGCTCGGAGAGGGCGCGAAGCGACCGACCACATTACCATTAGAGTCCATATTGTCCATATTACACCCACAAAATTACGATATTTTCTCACTTAGCGCAACTCGCCTTGGCTTCGCGACGCGGAATGATGAGGATAGGCAGCAGGACGAAAATGGCGGCGAGTGACATTATAAGACCGCCCATTGTGCCGGCAGCCAACGGGAACCAGAACCCTTCCCGGGTGTCACCTATAAGGAATGGTATAAAGCCGAGCACGGTTGAAAGCACGGTCAGGAATACGGCCGTAATCTTTGCTCTGAACGCTTTCAGATAGAGTTTTCGAGCAGCTATGTGAGGATAAGCCGTCCGCAGGGAATTATATTCATTAATAATGTATATGGCGGCGTTGACCGTTATGCCGCAAAGCAAAATGAATGCGGCGAAACCGCCCTGGTCAAATTTCAAGTCAAAGAGATAGAACGTCAGAAACACTCCGATAAACGATACCGGAATCACAAATATGATCGCTACGGGCTGACGGAGCGAGTTGAAAAGTATGGAAGAAATAAAGAAAATAATCAGAGCTATGAGCCCCAGCAGTGTGTAATGCTTCGCATCGTCGCCGAAATACCAGCGGTATTCGCCGCGTTCGATCCGATATCCGAGCGGCAATGTTTTGGAGAATTGCTCGACAATGCGGTCAAGCATTTTGTTGCCTTGTGTGCCCGATCCTATATACTCATATTGCAGACAGATGATATACTCCTGATTGTATTTGACAATGTCGGGGGGAGTTTGACGACGCTCTATCGTGGCGTAGTCCGACAGTTTTATCATCTTACGGTTGACAGTCAGCGGTACATTCATGAATGCCCAGACATCGCGCTCGTTACCGGCCGATGAGAGCTTGATCTTTTCAGCTCCATAAGATGTAGACAGAGTACCGACGGGATTTTCATCAGCCAGTTCGTGAGAAATAGCGCCAAATAGTTCGCTGACCGACAATGAGTCCTTGGCAAGACGGCTTTTATCTATTTCGAGGTAAAACTCAGTGTAATCATCTTTCCAATATGAAAATTCGGAGTTAATCGTCACCTCTTTTATACGCTTATATGTCAGCAGTGTGTCTCGCAAAGTTTCGGCTTGTGAATAAAGTTCGTCATAATTATAGCCGCTGAGTTTCACTCGGTAACTGCCGGCGTTTTCCCTAACGTCATTATTGAAACCCTGATCTTCGAGGCCGTAGACACTCCAACTGCCGCCGCCGAGAGTCAGCGCTTTTGAAATAGCATCGGCTTTCAGACGGTAAGGATAGCCGGTGTTCTGAAATTCGGGTTTGAAATATACTGTTATATTGCCTCGGCAAGCTCCTGAGACTGATGTCTGGAACTGACGCACTCCCTCCTGATCCAAAAGGAAGTTTTCCATCTTGGAGATCAGCGCATTCATCTGAGGCAGCGTGGCTCCGTTGGGCAAGGTCGCGCTGATTGATATCACAGGCTCGCCCTGTCCCCGGTTAAAATAACCTCCATTGTTGACTTTTTCTGCAAAAAGACGCAGTGTGCCGCCCAGACAACGGTCAACCCACGGTCTGATTTTTTCCTTATAATTCGCCGAGCCTAAGGTCGAATTGTAGAGCGACGCAAAACGTCCGTCACCTTCAATTGTCTCCGGCAACATAAATACAGGCAGACCGAAAGCCAGGATAAACACCAGATAAACTAATTTTTTGTGACGCGTGAGGAATCCGACGGTCAGCCGGTAGCCACGCATCAATTTAACGGGAATAATTTTTAGACCACGCCTTTTTGCAACCTTTTTGCGGATATTCATGCGCTCGACCAATGCCGGGACAAGAAGAAGAGCCACAAAGAGCGAGACTCCGAGATTGACCATCACGACGATGACAAAATCCTTAAGGCTGAGCATCGTCTTTTCATCAAGGAAGAAGACCACCGACAGAGCCCCTATTGTGGTCCGCGTGGCAGCAAGCACAGCCGAGAATGCCTTGAGATTGTGACGACGGGTGATATGCTCGGTCATCACGATAAGGTTATCGATGACGAGGTTGAGCGAAATCGTGATACCGGCCAATGAATAGAGCTGAATTTCGACTTTCAAAAAGTAATATGCCACAAAAGCAACCGCCATGTTGATAGCAAGGCTTATGGTAATCAGCATCAGGTAGCGCCAGCTCATAGTGATCAGCGCAACAAAAATAAGGAGAATAAGGACAGTCAGGCCTGTGCGGAAATAAATTTTATCGAGTTCCCGGCTGATATTTTCTGAAGCATCGTAGCTTAGATTCAACATAAAGCCCGGAGGCAAGGCCATCTCAGACAACGCCTGTTTCACCTTCTTGCTAAGCTCTATCTGATTGGCGTCATCTGTAGCTGAGACATTAAGATAAATCGAATTCAGTCCGTTGATGCGGAAATAGCTTGTCGGACGCGCCTCGACATGCGACGCCCGGGCAATCTTGTCAAGTGTTATTATCTGATCGTTAAGTCGCGTTACGATAATCTTGCTGAGGTCGAGTTCGTCAGAGCCTTGGGGATTTGAGATGGTAATTCGTGTCCAGTTATTGTCATTGCCGGCTTTGAGAGGAGCCATGCGCAAAAACTCCGAACCGTAATAGGTCGATATCGCTGACTGAATCTGAGCCACGGAGATGCCGAGCTGAGTCATCAGATTGTTGTCATAGACAATCTGCCACTCCATAGGTGTCGCACCCGACAGGTCGACATTAGCCACACCGGGTATACGGCTCAGCACCGGGCGGATATTGTCTTCGGCATAACGCATAATTTCGGACGGCTGCTGTCCGGCGTTAATCGTATAGCTGATAAACGGCCTCGTAGCCTTGGCATCGACTTGCCGCACGTCAATATAAGGATAGCTGACTTTGTCAGGCAGGCTACTCCACAACTGCCTGATAATCATTGCAGCATCAAAGCGCGCCATCTCAAGATCAGTGTTACGGTCAAACTCAAGGGTGATGTAACCGCGGCCGGTAGTCGAGCGTGAATCAATATATTTCACTCCGGATATGCGGTTTAGCGCTGACTCCAGTCGGCTTGTCACCTCTGACTCCACCGTTCTCGCCGATGCGCCGGGCATGCTGAATCCCACTCCTATCGCCGGAAGCGTTTCTGACGGCACGAGCTTAACAGGCAACAACGGCATCAACGCGCAGCCCAGAATGGATAGAGCAATAAAGGAGACTATGATTGAAAAAGACGATATGTAGCGGAGTTTGGCCATTTATGCGTATGATATGCAAATTAATTTATATGGCGGACGCACCAGGGTGCGTCCCTACAAGTTATTCCACTCCGATGGCGCGGTCGAAGGCGACTGAGATCGGGGTATGGAACTCGAAGTCGAAGAGGGTGAGCTTGCGTATCTTGTAGTAGCTTAGCCAATAATTCTGTAATGAGTTGATGTAGTTTTTGCTTGCTTCCTGCTGACGGTTATGGGCGAGGGTAAGACTATTGATGTCGGCCTTGCCGATGATGAAGCGCTGACGTGTCTGACTGTAAGCCATGTCGGCGAGGTCAAGAGCCTCCACCGCACTGGCAACCAACCGCTGCTGTGTGGCAAATTCGCTGATAGTCATAGTGACGTCCTGATCGATGGTCAGCTCCTCCTGACGACCAGCGATTTCGGCAACGTTGAGAGTATTTTTAGCCGTGTTGACCTTGCCTTTTCTCACACCCCAGTCGACAAGCGGAATCGAAACAGACACCGATACAAGATCCTGACGAAGAGGGTTACGGTAGGCATCGGGGAGCTTATTGGCAACCTGATTGAAACCGACGCTGGCATTGACCGATGCATTAAAACGCGCCTCAGCCTTAGCCCGGCTCAGATCGCGCTGCGCTTCAAGCACCGACTGGCGGTAGCCGAGCAATGTCGGATTGTTCTCGCGAGCCTGTTCGATAGCGAAATCGAGTGGAATCTCAAATGCCGCCGGTGTGCCGGGCACCTTGACTTCAATCTCGGTGTCAGTGTCCATACCTAAATATGAAGCAAGTGCAAAGCGCGCACGTTTAAGATTGATACGGGCATTTTCGAGAGTATTTTCGGCATTAACCTTGTCAAGTCTGAGAGTCAACAGGTCGGCCTGAGAGATTGAAGCAATCTTAAACCGGCGCTCGCCGATAGTGTAGAGAGTGTCAGTTGACGCAAGGTTGTCAACAGCAAGACGATATTCAGACTGCGCGAGTGCGAGTGCGAAAAAGTAGCTGACAACCTGCTCCGACACACTCTCCATATTGTAGATGAACTCACGTTTGACCTTTTCATATTTTATCGGCTCAATCTTGCGCTCCCATTTAAACTGATTGTAGCCTATCAGGCTCTGGCGGTAACCCATTCTGACAGGGATACTCGAAAACTGGTTGCTTGAGTAGGCTCCGAAGTTACGAAGATACTCCAGATCACTTTCGAGATAGAAGTAACCGCCGAGGAAGTCAACGTTTTGGGTCACGGTGAGTCCGGCGGAAGCCATATAAATCTTCTGACTGCGGAACACGTCGATGTCCTCTTCATAATTATATCGCTGGGTAATATAACGGTTATATTGTGCCGGAGTGATATCCATAGTCAGACTCGGCAGACGGTTGGCGCGGAACGTACGCCACTGCCAGTAGCCCGACGCATATAGATTCTGATAGCGGAAAGCCGTGAGCGACGAGTCGTTTGCAAGTCTGATGGCGTCGCCGAGCGAAAGCTCAACGCCGCGCGCTCCTGCTGTGCAAGGCAAAAGCAATGCCGCAAGCATCCACGCCATCGCTGATATTAGCAGTTTATTTAATTTCATGAATTAAGTTTTTTGCGTTCAGGTGAGTAGATAAGGTAGTAGACGAGAGGGATGATGAAAACACTGACGAGGGTGCCGACAATCATAGAGCCGATCATGGCGATTGCCAACGGTCGCTGCAGCTCAGAACCCATATCTGAGGTGAACAGCACAGGCACCATCGCAAAAATCGTTGTCAGCGATGTCATTATAATCGGTTTCAGACGGCGCTGACCGGCTGTGTGGATTGACTCCAGGAGTGGCATGCCGGTCTTGCGCAACTCATTGATGGCATCGAGTTTAAGGATTGAGTCATTGACCACGATACCACAGGTCACGATAATGCCGATGGCCGACATAAGATTGAGCGTCTGCCCGAAAATCCAGAGGCTGAGCAGAGCGAAGGTAATGTCAATCGGGATTTCGAGCAATACGACAAGCGGCTGGACGAAGCTTTCGAGCTGGGCACAAAGGATAAAGTACATCAGCAAGAGCGAAACGAGCAGGATGACAGTCAGCTCTTTCATCATCTTAGAGTTGGAGAAAAGCGAGCCGGTAAACGATACGTCGAAGTTGCCTTCGTCGCTCACCTCAGTCTGAATGGTTTTGGTCACTCCGTCGGCTTCAGCGGCCGTGATGTCAAGTGCCACGGGAATGTACTCTCCGCTCTCGTCGGAGTTGATTGTCTTGAAGTCGTTGCTCCACGTGGTTGAAACAAGAGCTTTGAGCGGCACCTCTGCAATACTTCCGTCTTTATTCATACGCGCTCTGACGAGGGTGGTCTCAAGCACTTCTTCCACACTCTTGCCACGGTCCGTGACCTGAACGGGAATATACTCCTGATATGAACGCAGCGTGGCGGCCTGTGATCCTTTGAAAGCCGAGCGGAGCACTCTCTGAACCTCGCTGAAGTCGACACCATAAATAGCGAGACGCTCCTGATCAACATTAATGTTTATCTGCTTGCGCAGAGCCATATCCTGCAGGGGTCGGCCGGTCGAAGATCTGATGCGGTCGCGCATATCGGTTGATAGCTTGACCAGCGACGGCATATTACCGGACTTAAGATTAAGCCGGGCTTCGAGCGGAGGCTCAGATGAAGAGAATACTTTTTCAAACACATTGTCAGGAGCCGAGAATTCGAAAGTGCATCCGGCATATCGGTGCGAAAGTGCGTTGGAGATGGCATCTTTCAGCAGCGCGAGACTGTCGGGGGAAGCCGTGCGGATGTACATTTCGCACTCTGATTCGGCAAGGTCTCCACCGTCACTGAGCATAAAGTCCTGGGGGCCGATAAAAACTGATTGTTCTTTGACGAGACCGCTTACAACGTCGAGTATATCATTGGCGCGGCGACGGTTTTCGACAATATTGATGTTCTCATTCCAGTCGATGGTGACCATCGTCTCATCGCTGTCAATCTCAGGCATGCGCTCTGTGTCGAGCACCCTGAAGAGCGGAAATATCGCCGCTATTGTCAGAATCACAAAGCCGATTGACACAGCCTTATGGCCGAAAATCCAGTCTATACCCTTGTCATACCAGTGTATCATCGCTCCACCCTTATCCTCTTTGAGCAGTGCGTTCTGGTCTTTCTTGCGATGGAAGAAGAGGTTGTAGAGCACAGGCATCAGCGTTATGCCGACTATATATGACGCTGCCAGGCCGGCAGTGATGGCAAAAGCCTGGTCGGCGAAGATAGCTCCTGCGATGCCGCTCATAAATACCAGAGGCACAAACACAGCAACAGTTGTCAGTGATGAGCTGAGCATAGGTGAAATCATCTCGTTTGTACCGAGGATACAACTCTCAAATAACGATTTACCACGCTGACGATACTGAGTGATATTTTCGGCCACGATGACTGAGTTGTCAATCATCATGCCGACCGCAAGTATCAGACCGGCGAGCGAAATGATGTTGATCGACACGTGGAAGAAATAAAACAGCAGGAATGTCACAATCACCGCCACGACAATCGTGATACCGATGACAAAAGGCAGACGGATGCTGCGCATAAAAAGCGCGCAGACCACAAAGACCAGAATAAGACCGAGTATGAGGTTTTGCTCAAGATTGGTTATTGTGAAGTCAAGAAGCTGAGTCTGGCTACGGGTCAGAGCAAATGAAATGCCGGGATATTGAGAAGAAAAATAGTCAATCGTCTCGTCAACGGCTTTTTCAAGACCTGACATGCTCTCGGCATCGTGTTTAATTATCGCCATCGTCACGGCGCGACCATCATTATAACTTGAAAAACCGACCGGTGTCTGCTCGACAAGCTCAACAGAGCAAAAGTCACCGAGCGAATACATGCGGTTGTTTTTCATCAGCCTGACATTTTTGACATCGTCGGGTGTACGCAGTTGATTGGATACATGAATGTTATATTCATAATATCCGTCTCGAACGGTCATGCTGCCCGGATCGGCATTATTTGCAGTGAGAGCTGACTCGATGTCGCTGACAACGATTCCGGCAATCTTCATGCGGTCATAGTCGGGCTGCAGACGCAATTCCTTACCGGGAACACCCGTGACATCGACCATAGCTACTTCAGGCAATTGCTCCAGTCGGCGACGGACGATATTCTCGGCGATATCGCTCAGTTCGAGAAACTTCGCATTGTCGTCGTCGCCTTTGAGCGTCATCTGCAGATACATGACAGGAATATCTGTAGCGCTTGCCTTCACGGCCTTAGGGCGACGAGTGTCACGCGGCAGAGAGTTCATAGCCGCGTCGATTTTCTCGTTTACCTCGATGAAGGCCAAGTCGGTATTGACACCATAGTCCATTGTAAGGCTTATCAC
>CAMWNL010000009.1 GCA_947175585.1 uncultured Bacteroidales bacterium
CATCGGGGCTATCTGGTTGCCGGTCGCGGCACACACAATGACTCGTTTGACGTTAATTTCTTAGAGAAGACTTCTGACGGTGTCAACTGGGAGGGAGTAGGGCGTCCTGCGAATTTCGTCCACAATAATATCCGCGGACTTGCGGCTGATAATTCGATACTCGTAGCAGGTACGGCCAACAACGGAATCTTCGTGACCGCCGATTTCGGCGAAAGCTGGGAAGATATTACTTCCGGCATGCCGCTTTATGACAATCATCCGGGAGTGTATCTCTGGCCGGTGACCATGCAGACCGATGACGAATATATCTACGCCGCACTTTATAACCCGTCGCAATATGATATGAAAGACAGCGGCATCTGGCGCTATCCCAAGGCTTCGTTAGCCGGCGTCGATGCGGTGCAAAGTCACGGCACTCTCGGACTGACAGTGTCAGGGCGTAGACTCCGGGTCAGCACCAATATCCCAGGCGAGAGCGTGGCGCTTGAGCTATATACTACGTCAGGTGCTAAAGTTATGGAAAGCCACGTCGAGGACACTGATGCCGGAGCATTACCATCTGGTATCTATGTGTATAAACTAACCACCTTCAGTGAAACAATGAGCGGAAAGATCGCTTTACAATGACAATCAAATCACTAAACTCATATAATTTATGAAACAATTTTACTTAATGACGGCGGCGATGATGGTTTCAGTTGCCGCTGCGGCTCAGATCTCTCCATCCTCGCTCAAACGCGACTATGTCAGCCATGAGCCGGCGAGGGTGGCAGGCGTGGAGAAAGTGATTTCTCGCTCGGGCACCACTAGCGAGATAATAACCGAGGCTCCGGGCACAGTCAAGCCCTATCTAAGAGCATCATCGGGCATCTTTCTGCAGTGGGGTACAAACTTCGTAGAGTATAACGAAGAGGGGACGTCGGTCGATGTTGTGTTTGGAGATGATAACGACATATATCTCAAAAACATCATGAGCTATGGCGCGACAGGATCATATGTAAAAGGAACGATTGACGGCGACAAGATTACGGTCGAACTGCCTCAGACTGTCCTGTATGATGAATATGCTGAAGATTATGTCAATCTGGTCATGCTTACACCTGTTGATGTGGGTGATGGACAGTTTACATACGGCGTGGATGAGGGAACGAGCTACTATACTTATACACTTCACGAGGACGGGTCGTTTGAGATGGATGACTTAGGGTGGATGAACGCCATTGGCTTTGCATTCGCGTCGGATGACACATGGGCCGGCTATCTTGATTTCACTCAGACGTTCACTCCGTTTACAGACGAACTCGTGGCCGGTCCGGAAAACTTACCGTTGCAGAACTGGGCTTGTACCACACCTTCATCAGCTTTCACTGTCTCGGTCGCGATGGATGAGACTGATTTCTATGTTAAAGGTCTTTGCACGTATTTCCCCGAATCCTGGATAAAGGGACGCGTAGAGGACGGCAAAGTATATATTCCTAATGGCCAATACTTAGGCGTCTTTGATGGGATATACCATATATATGCAATGTTCGGACGCACTTTCGCAAATGAGCAGGTGCTCGATCCTGTCGACACAGAGTTTGTGTTTGACCTTGATGCAGAAGGCAAGACATTGACGCCGGCAGATGACGAAATGCAGATTTACTTCAACCCGTCATGGTCGAGAGTGTATTATCTCGATTATCTTGACTACCCTATGCTGACTTCTCAGGAGTCGTATGCCGGTACGCCTGCCGACCCTTATGATCTGGTTTACGACATCTCCAACCGTGAATACTTTGGATATTCGGCTTTCCGTTTCTATATTCCGGTGATAAGTGTTGAAGGTACAGTACTCGATGCAAATTGCTTATATTATAATGTGTTTATAAATGGCGAACTGCTTGAGATTGATAAGGACGTCTATATTGACATTCCTGAAAATATGACTGACATACCTTATAAATTCACTAATTACTTAGATGTATGGGATCGCGGTTACAATCTGCATCAGGTCGGAATCTACCCCGAAGACGTTAAAACCCTTGGTGTGCAGTCAGTCTATAAATTCGGTGACGAAGTTACGAAAAGCAATCTTGTGGAGATGAATATTCAGGCCGCGAGTGTCGATGATGTCGAAACAGTGATAACTGTTGCAGAATCAGAACTTTATGATCTATCAGGCCGACGTGTCGATAATCCTGTGTCAGGTTCAATCTTAATAAGACGTACAGTCTACACAGACGGAACAATCCGCACGGATAAGGTCGTCAAGAAATAATTTTCATACAACTCACAGACACAATGCAGCCCCGGCACCGCTCATCGGTAGCCGGGGCTGCTGCCATATAATAAAAATGGCGCTTCTCTAAGCGCCTCTCAAATATTAAAACGCGGACTATCATCCGCAACGAATAAAAATGTCAGGTTTATCTGGTGATGGACGATATTGGCTACGCATCACCACATGCTGTCAGTATCTGTCGTGAGAATAAAACAAAAGGCGCAACGAAAAAGTTCGTGCGCCCTTTGGTGCGGTTGTCAGTCGGGAGTGTTCGCCCGCTGTTTATTTTTTATTATCAAGAGCTTCAAAGCGTGAGTGTTGGCTCTTGAACTCAACAACAATGCTCTTCATTTTAGCAACGATAACCATGTCGTCTCCTGAATTTGCCTTGTCGATAAGATCGGCAATTTCGGCGCTGATGCTTGAGTAGTCATACTCTCTTACTTTTGCAATCTTGATTTTGGGATGGAATGTCGGCAGGGTGATTTCAGCATCATTGAGCACCTCTTCGTAAAGTTTCTCGCCATCGCGGAGGCCGGTGTATTCAATCTTTATGTCTTCCGCGCCGCTGAGCTTGATCATGCGCTCTGCCAAGTCGGCAATTCGCACCGGTTCGCCCATGTCAAACACATAGATTTCACCGCCATTGCCCATTGTTCCGGCTTCAATCACGAGTTTACAAGCCTCAGGAATGAGCATAAAGAAGCGGATAATATCCGGGTGGGTGACAGTAATCGGTCCGCCGTTTTTAATCTGCTCCTTAAACAACGGGATGACAGATCCGTTTGAACCGAGTACATTTCCGAAACGAGTCGTAACGAATTGGGTGACACCTTCAACCTTGCCCTCTTTTATCGCTTTGTCGAGCGACTGAACGTAGATCTCGCAAATACGTTTCGAGCAACCCATGACGTTTGTCGGGTTGACAGCCTTGTCGGTCGACACCATGACAAATTTCTTTGTGCCGTATTTCACGGCAAGGTCAGCTATGATGCGTGTGCCGTTGACGTTGTTCTCGATGCTTTCGTATGGATTGTCCTCCATCATCGGCACATGCTTGTAGGCTGCGGCATGGAAAACGTATTCCGGGTTGAATTCTTTAAAGATAAGCTCCATGCGCTGATGGTTGGCTATGTCGGCAACGAGTAGATGAGCCTTGATATGAGGCCAACGTTTCTGCATCATAAGCCTGATATCGTGCATCGGAGTCTCGGCCTGATCGACAAGAATCAGTTCAGCAGGATTGTATGCGGCAATCTGTCTTACCATCTCTGATCCGATGCTGCCGGCTGCTCCTGTGATGAGTATGCGGCGGCCTGTCAATAGGTCGGCAGCAGCTTTCATGTCGATTTCAATGGTCTCACGAGGCAGAAGATCTTCCACATTAACCGGCTTGAGGCTATTGGCGTTGAGTTCTGATTTGCCGTCCCATTTCTTGTAACCGGGAATCATCATTATGTTGATGTTATTGTCAATGAGACGGTCGATCATCTCCTGATCGCGACGGAAACGCTCCGATTTAAGTGGAGAGACAAGGAATGTGTCAGCTCCCAGTTTTTTCATAGTCGCCGACAGATTGGTGTCGTTAGGATAGACCTTTACGCCCATGAGTTCCTTATTGACAACGTCATCGCAGTCAGATACGAATCCTTTTATATGGTAAGGAGACTCAGAGTTGGAATTGATGCTCTTTGCTAACGCCACACCGCCCTGACGGACACCATAAATGAAGACATTGTCTTTATGATTAGCATGTATCGTATTGTCATATAGCACCTTTACCCAAATGCGTAAAGACCACATCAGCATTATGCCGATGACACCCATCATGACAATGTCGGCAATCTTGAAACCGACGAGATAGCGGTCAAGCGCGAAGACAAATTGAAGAATAATAATCAGAACTACACCAAAAAGCACGGCAAGCGCGATGCGTCTGAGGTCAAAGAATGTCGAGAATCTCACGACTCCGGCATAGGTGCGGAATACGCGGAAGCCTATAAAGAATAATACGATATATATCGCCAAAGAGCCCATAAGAGGAATCAGCAGATTTTGGACTTCATCAACCCCGTGATTGATGGCGAAGGCCAGCATGCCGGCGAGAAGGAGTAACGCGCAATCGAGCAAAAGAATACTCCAATAGGGGAGTGCACGACGCGAGAAATACCAATGGGCAATATCTTTTATTGACTTCATATAATTAAATGTTAAGATTGTTTAGCGTTAAGATTCAGGCCGCGGCGTAAATTAAAGTAGCCGCGCAAATACTTATGCCCGAGCCGGATATCGAAATGTCCTTATCTCGGCGCGACACAGAGTGAGTTGCTTTTTGCGGCTGTTGTCTTTGTATTAGCATTAAATGATAGCGGTCGATGCGACACTTTTATTTAATAATGTAACAGCAAAATTAATAAAATAAAACATAAGAAACAAATAATATTTCTCCCTCTAAAGGTTTTTCGGTAGCAATATGTCGCAAAAACAAAGAAAACCCGACCATCGGCCGGGTTTCTGAAGTTATGAGTTGTAATAAGTGTATGTGGTTAATCGAGTGCGATATAATGTTCGCGAGGATGATCGCATGCAGGACATTTTACAGGAGGTTCGGTGCCTTCGTAAACATAACCGCAGACAAGACACATCCAACGGATAGGTTTCTCGCGTTTCCATACGGTTCCTTCGTCTACCTGTTTTTTGAAACGGTCAAAACGGCGTTCGTGACGCTTTTCGATTTCAGCAATTGCACGGAAATGATCGGCGATATCGGTGAAGCCTTCTGAATCAGCAATCTTTGCAGCGGCTTCATACTGTTCTACGCCTTCGATATGCTCGCTCTCGGCTGCCTGGGCAAGGTTAGAAGATGTGTTGCCGATAGTGCCGGCGCTGATCTTCATTGTCACGTCCACGTCGCCGCCTTCGAGATATTTGAAGAATATTTTGCCGTGATGCAATTCGTTATCAGCTGTTTCCTGAAAAATATTGGCAATGCCGAAATAGTTTTCCTTAGTAGCCTGTTTTGCGTAATATACATAACGGGTGTAAGCGCTTGATTCGCTCATGTAAGCATCAACAAGACATTTCTCTGTCTTGGTGCCTTTAATGCTTTTAGTTTGATCTGCCATGATAAGGTAAATTTTGTATTTTGATAAAATATTTTCAATTTTTTTGTTGTATCCTTAAAACGAATGAGCTCAAAAAAATGTTCGTCATAAACTGACGGAATTTGATATTCCAAATAATTTTGTACTTTTGCAATTATGATGAATTCAGACATTGACAATCATGGTATAACACTGGCCGAGGCTCAACTGACGGTTGACCGATGGATTAAGACAGTCGGGGTGAGATATTTCTCTCCGCTGACCAATATGGCTATTCTCGCAGAGGAAACCGGAGAAGTCGCGCGGCAGATGGCCCGTATCTACGGTGAGCAGTCGTTTAAGCCGGGTGAGAGTGCAAATCTCGGAGACGAGCTCGCCGATCTGCTCTGGGTAACACTCGCGATAGCCAATCAGTGTGGTGTTGACATGACAGAGGCTTTTGAGAAAAACCTGCGTAAAAAGACTTCGCGAGACAGACTCCGTCATGCTGGTAATGAAAAACTTCAGGACAAAAATAGAGACTAACCGAAATAAAACATATCTAACATTATATTATTATGAGCGACAAATACTCTAAGGCAATTGCCGACAGCAAAGTCATCACTGATGATGTGAAAGTGGCCGAAGCTGTTAACAAGATCATCAGCGAACACTTTGACGAAAACAACAATCAGGATGTATATAAATTCCTCTTTAATACTATTGACCTTACTACGCTTAAAGCGACTGACTCACCGCAGTCTGTAGCGGCGTTCACCGAGCGCGTCAATGCTTTTGACGAGGAGCACCCCGAACTTAAGAACGTTGCTGCAATCTGTGTATATCCAAATTTCGCACAGGTGGTGCGCACGGTTCTTGATGTCAGTGACGTCGAGGTAGCATGTGTGAGCGGCGGTTTCCCGTCGTCGCAGACATTCATTGAGGTGAAGGTCGCTGAGACAGCTCTGGCAGTCGACGGAGGAGCCGATGAGATTGACATCGTTCTTAATGTAGGCAACTTCCTTGACGGAGATTATGAGGAAGTTTGCGACGAAATCTCAGAGTTGAAAGAGGCATGCCGCAACGCTCGTCTCAAGGTAATTCTTGAGACAGGAGCTCTCAAGACAGCAGCCAACATCAAGGCGGCGTCAGTGCTTTCGCTTTATTCAGGCGCAGATTTCCTGAAGACTTCGACCGGCAAGGAATTCGAAGGGGCTTCACTTGAGGCGGCCTATGTAATGTGTCAGGCTATTAAAGAGTATCATCAGGCTACCGGCCGCATGGTCGGCTTCAAAGCCTCCGGCGGAGTGTCTACTACTGAAGATGCGGTTAAGTATTACACTCTTGTTAAGGAAGTGCTCGGCGAAGAATGGCTGACCAACGAATATTTCCGTATCGGAGCAAGCCGTCTGGCCAATAATCTGCTCTCTGATATCTTAGGCACTGAAACTAAATTTTTCTGATAAATTTTTATAATGAAAATCTGGGTTTATCTAAACGGCAATCAGCAGGGTCCCTATACATTGGATGAGCTTCGTCAGCTTAATCTGACGTCCTCTACTCCGGTCTGGTATGAGGGTTTGTCACAGTGGATGCCTGCAAGGGAAGCTCCGGCTACGGCTTCATTGTTTTGCTCGGAGCCGGTTACTGAGCCGGTTTTCTCCGGGAGTGAAGTCAAGATGTCTCTTATGGATGACCGTCAACCTGTCGCCGGCGCTCGGGCTGATATGCCGCCTGCGCCTCCGACTTTCATCGGTTGGTCAGTGTTTCTCATGATCTGCTGCTTTCCTATCGGAGGCTTGCTCGGCATTATCTTTTCAGTGATGTCAGGCAACGCATACCGTGCAGGCGATTACACCAGGGCTTCACGCTTGTCGGAGTCAGCCGAATGGTGTGTGATAATATCGATTGTGCTAGGACTTATAACGGCACCATTGATGGTTGCATTATTCTGATTGATTTTTGATAAATCCGCTTAAACGACAATCTGCGGCGACAATCGGCGTCATTACGGCGCTGATTGTCGCCGTCGTGTTTTATTATAATGTCAATCCTGCAGAATGTCGATGGATGCCGCAATGTGTGTTTCATAATCTGACCGGTTATGATTGTCCGGGCTGCGGTTTCCAGAGGGCGCTGTACGCCGTGCTCCACGGTGATATCGCGCGAGCCTGGAAATTTAATCCGTTTATGTTTTTCATTGTGCCTGTCGGCTTATGTTATCTGGCGGTCGAGCTGTCGCGACGTCCGCTTCCGAAGCTGCGGCGCATCATGTTTTCACCGGCAGTGCTCTACTCTCTGATCGGAGTCATAGTAATCTGGTGGATTGTGCGTAATCTGTGATACGCGCTACGTTTTCAATGTTTTTTTGATGATTTTTCTTTTATTTGGGAATAATGTGTTATCTTTGACAGCTTGAAAAAATATTACATATCTAAATATCAATAAACCAAACCATAGCAGACTAATTTATGAGACTAAAACTGTTTCTATTCATGTTGATTATGGCGTCGGCTGTCTATGCCGCGCCCGGCAACATTAAGTGCACCGGTCAGGTCGTTGATGATCGTAACACTCCGTTGGTCGGTGTGATGATTGCTGCCGACGGTGTGTCAGGCACAGTCACGACCGATAAAGACGGACGATTTGTCATTAATGTGCCCGAAAATAGCGTGCTTTATTTCAACTCGCTGGGTATGACTCCGGTGCAACTGACAGCTAATGCTGATTTAGGCAAAATCCGCATGTCGCCCGGATCTGTCGAAGATGATTATTTCAGCGAATCGAGTGACTTGATAATCGACGATGCTGTCTTCGAAAACGAGGAGGAGTCGAGCCAGAATGTTGCCGCGCTTAACGGGGCCAACGATGATATCTATTATAGCACTGCATCTTACAATTTCTCTCCTATGTATTTCCGCTATCGCGGTTATGACAGCGAGTATCAGGCTGTGTATATCAATGGCCTGCCGTTTAACGACATCATCCGAGGCCGATTTAATTTCTCTACCATGCTCGGCATGACTTCGCGCGCGTTCCGCAACAAGACCACTACAGTCGGTATGGGTGCGTCAACCTACGGTTTCGGATCGATTGGCGGCTCGGCAAACTATAATACGGTAACTGACACCTATGCACCCGGTTTCAACGGGTCGCTCGCCTATACTAATTCAAGCTATATGATGCGTGCAATGGCGACTTACTCAACCGGTGTTAATAAACACGGCTGGGCTTTGACTCTCAGCGCGATTGGCCGATATGCTCCCGAAGGTGAGATCGAGGGTACTTTCTATAACTCCGGAGGTCTGTTCATCTCTCTTGAGAAAATTCTTAATCAGAATAATTCGCTGACATTTACGGCATTTGGAGGACCTACCCAGCGAGCAACAGCTATCGCCACCTATCAGGAAGCTTATGACCTCGCCGGCTCCAACCTTTATAACCCGGCATGGGGTTGGCAGGACGGCAAAAAGCGCTCGTCGCGCATCACCGAGACTTTCGATCCGACATTCATGCTCAACTGGCTTTATAAAAAAGATAATACGGTTGTAAACACTGCCGCGGCTGCTCGTTGGGTCAACTATAACCGCACAGCTTTGCAGTATTATAAGGCAAATGACCCCAATCCGACATACTACCGTTATCTCCCGAGCTACTATGAAGACGATCCTGAGCAGTATGAACTCTACACTCAGGGTTGGCGCGACGGTTCTCTCCGTCAGATTCAGTGGGATGATCTTTATCAGATCAATTACCTCAACAATATCCAGAACGAAAATCTCACCGACGCAGAGAAGAAAGGCTCAAGCTACATTATGGAAAACCGTGTGAGCAATCAATTTAACGCGATTTTCAGTTCTTATATCAACACTCGCCTTAACGATGTGCTGACTCTTCAGGGAGGTGTGTCGTTCAACTACACCAAGGGCTCAAATTACAAGACGGTCCGCGATCTCATGGGCGGCGAATTCTGGCTTGATGTCGATCCCTTCAGCGATCGCGATTATACTATCGCTCCTGACAATCTTCAGAATGACCTTGACCACCCTAACCGTCGCGTTGTCAAGGGCGACAAATTCGGCTATGACTACTCGATCTATGCCCTTAAGGCTGACGCCTGGTTGCAGAATGTCATCAACCTTGCTCACTGGGATATAAACTACGGTGTCAGCATGAGTTACACTCAGTATCAGCGCGACGGTCACATGCGTAACGGCCGTGCCCCTCACAACTCTCTGGGCAAAAGCGCTATGCAGCGTTTTGACAATGCGAGCATCAAAGTCGGTGCGACATATAAACTCGACGGTCGAAACTACTTTAGCGCTCACCTCGACTACGGCACACGCGCTCCGCTGTTTGACAACGTATTTATCGCTCCGCGTGTAAAGAATACGACAGTCGCAAATCCCGAAAACGAACGCGATTTCTCGGCTGACTTGTCTTATATGTGGAACTATCGTCGTTTCCGCGGTTCAATCTCCGGTTACTACACACAGATGGATAACGCGATCCAGCGTAACGGCTTCTATGACGAAACCTATCAGACTTATACCAGTCATGTGCTGACAGGCGTTAAGCGCGTCTACAAAGGCGTCGAGCTCGGCATGGCTTACAAGATTACGCCTTCACTGACTGCGACATTCGCCGGCACTATCGCGCGATTCCAATACAAGAATAATCCGCAGGGTACACGTACATTCGAAAACGGTCTTTTCCCCGACTCAACCCAGACCGTTTATCTCAAGAACTATTACCTCGGTTCAGTACCGCAGACTCAGGCAAACCTTGGTCTCGACTGGGCTGCGCCGGGCAACTGGTTCTTCAATGTCAACGGCACATTCCAGGGCGATGCTTACGTCAACCTCGCCCCGGCATATCATGAAGCGCTTCCTGATCTTTGGGAGGAGTTTGGCAACAGCGAGGAGGAGCTTCTTGCGAAAATCAAAGAACTCTCTGCTCAGGATAAGATTAAGAACGCCTTTACGCTCAATCTCTCGATTGGCAAGCTTATCTACATCAACCGAAAGGTGTCGCTTAATATTAATGTCAACATCAACAATATCCTGAACAATCGCGATGTTGTCACCTATGCTTATCAGCAGGGACGTCTCAGCACCAAGAACTTTGACCGCAGCGCATACCCTAACCGTATGAGCTACGCCCAGGGAGTACGCGCGTTTGTCAACATCGGTGTTAGATTCTAAAAATGTTTGACCATCAAATTTAAAGCAATTAATCAATGAAAAAGACTTCATTATATATAGCTTCAATAGCGCTCACAGCCGCTCTCGGTGCATGCGACAATGAATTCGAGCGTCCGCCGATGGTTGTCCCGACATCAGGTTGGGAGGCTAACACAACTATTGAAGAGTTTAAAGCCGCATATTGGAACACTGTCGAATCTGCGCCCCAGACCGTCGGTCTGACTGCTGACGGTGACTCGCTCATCGTTAAAGGCCGTGTCTGCTCGTCAGATGCCAGCGGCAATATTTTCAAATATCTGTTTATTCAGGGAGAAAGCGAGGCGCTTGCGCTGTCGCTCGATTTCTACGATATCTATGAGAGCTACAAATATGGTCAGTAGGTTTATGTCAACCTCACGGGTCTGACCATAGGTGGCTACAGCGGTCTGATGTGTGTCGGCAGCGGTGTCGATGCCAACGGTCGTGTAGCGCGTGCGCCGGAAGCGACCTTCAAGCCTCATGCAGAGGCTAACGGGTTGCCTAATTCAGCGCTTGTCGATACATTTGTCACTACAATCGCTGCTGTCAACGAGGCTAAAGCGACCAACGAAGGCCTTCAGACCTGGCAGAGCCGCCTCGTGCGCTTTGATAATGTCCGTTTTGAAGATGCCGGTCAACCTTTTGCTGTAGGCACAAGCTCTAACAGCCGATATATAGTTGATGCCGAAGGCAACCGCATGAACGTCTACAACAGCACTTATGCCGACTTTAAAGACGAACTCCTTCCTTCGGGCAATGGATCTGTCGTAGGTATACTCAGCTATTTCGGTACAAACTGGCAGGTGCTCCTTAACGACGCCCAGGGTTGCATAGATTTCAACGGCGTGATTCCGCCCGTATTTTCGCCGGCTGCCGGCACTGTAAAACCCGGCACAGAGATTACAATTACATGTGCGACCGAGGGCGCTGAGATACATTATTCACTCGACGGCTCGGATCCCACCGAAACTTCAACTCTTTACAGTGCTCCAATAGTTATCGAAGAGACTACGACTATTAAGGCGATTGCTACCAAGTCAGGCCTGCAGTCAAGTCCCGTGGTTACCGCTAAGTTCACTGTAGCCGCTGACGCTCCGTCTGAGGGCGATGGTTCCGAAGCTGCACCCTATACTATTGAACAGATTATAGCTCTCAACCCCACATCTACTCAGGACGCGGTGGCTTCAGGAGTCTGGACACAGGGCTATATCGTAGGTTATATTCCGACAAGCGGATCTTCGACCACAATTTCAATGACAGTATTCGGAGCCGCGA
>CAMWNL010000010.1 GCA_947175585.1 uncultured Bacteroidales bacterium
GAGGAGGTATCTTTGACATCGACAGCAAGAAAATTCAAGTAGAGGAAGAAGAGTTGCGCACTCATGTGCCCGATTTCTGGGAACACCCCAAAGAGGCTCAGATTCAGATGAAGAAAATTAAAGATCTGCAACAGTGGATTGACGGTTATAAATCTGTCGAAGCTGCTGTTGACGAATTGTCTGTAGCCTGGGACTTCATCAAGGAAGGACTTGTCGAAGAGGAGGAACTCGACAAACTCTATGCTGATGCTATCGAAAAAATCGAAAATCTCGAACTCCGCAACATGCTTCGCCGAGAGGAAGACAAGCTCGGTGTCGTTCTTAAGATAAACTCCGGTGCCGGAGGTACAGAGAGTCAGGACTGGGCATCAATGCTGATGCGCATGTATCTTCGCTGGTGTGAGAAAAAAGGCTACAAAACTTCTATCGCCAACCTTCTCGACGGCGATGAAGCAGGCATAAAATCGTGTACAATCAACGTCGAAGGTGATTTCGCATACGGATATCTCAAGAGTGAAAACGGTGTACACCGCTTAGTGCGTGTTTCGCCATATAATGCTCAAGGTAAACGCATGACCTCTTTCGCATCTGTGTTCGTCACCCCCCTCGTCGACGACACAATCGAGGTGAAAGTCGAACCGGCTCTGTTGTCATGGGACACATTCCGAAGCGGTGGTGCCGGTGGACAGAACGTCAATAAGGTCGAGTCAGGTGTGCGTCTGCGTTATCAGTTCACCGACCCTTATACAGGCGAAAAAGAAGAAATTCTCATCGAGAACACCGAGACTCGCGACCAACCCAAGAACAAAGAGAACGCTCTGCGCCAACTCCGTTCGATCCTCTATGACAAGGAGCTCCAGCACCGTCTGCAGGAGCAGGCCAAAGTTGAGGCCGGAAAGATGAAAATCGAATGGGGCTCACAGATCCGCAGCTACGTTTTCGATGACCGACGCGTTAAAGATCACCGCACCAACTATCAGACCTCAGATGTCAATGGTGTGATGGACGGCGAACTCGATGATTTCATCAAAGCATATCTAATGGAATTTGCAGCCACCGAGGCTCAAGAATAGCCCTGATTATGGCTAATTTCCAAGTTAACATACTCGGATGCGGCTCAGCTACGCCATCAACTCGCCACATGCCGGCATGTCAGGTTATCGACTTCCGCGACCGCCTGTTCATGATCGACTGTGGCGAGGGCGCTCAGCTGCAGATGATGAAACAGCGCCTGAAATTCTCGCGGCTGTCTCACATTTTTATCTCTCACCTCCACGGTGACCACTTTCTGGGACTTCCGGGCCTGCTCTCCACCCTTGCACTTCACGAAAAAGGCGGCTCGCTGACTATTCACACTTTTACCGAAGGCGCACGGATACTTAGCGAAATCATGGCTGGCTTTTGCCGTGAGACCTCGTTTGAGATTAAGTATAATATTATCACGCCGAAACGGGCCGTGATATTCGAAGATCACGCTCTTACCGTAGAGACATTTCCGCTCTATCACCGTGTGCCGTGCGTAGGCTTTAAGTTCTCAGAGAAGCCGAAGGCTCGTCATCTGCGCGGAGACATGATCAAATTTTACAATATTCCGGTCTGTCGTCTTGAAGATATCCGCCGTGGCGCAGATTACGTTATGCCCGACGGCACTGTCATCGCCAATGCCCGTCTGACCACTGATCCTGATCCATCAGTGAGCTATGCATATTGCTCAGACACCATGTATAACCCGGCTGTGGCCGATGATGTGCGCGGAGTCGATGTCCTGTATCACGAATCGACCTATGCTGATAATTTCGCAGAGAAAGCAGCGCCTCGCGGACATTCGACAGCACGCGAAGCCGCACGTATAGCCAAAGCGGCCGGCGTCGGAAAACTGATTCTGGGTCACTACTCAAAAGCCTACGACAGCGACGAGCCATTCGCGCGCGAAGCTTCCGAAGAGTTTCCCAATGTCATCGCCGCCACCGAAGGCATGAAAATAGATCTTTTATGACATCAGCCCCGACCAAGCCGTCTGCCGATGACGACAAGCGATACATGCAACTTGCGCTCACCGAGGCGCGTCAGGCATATCAATCAGGCGAAATACCCGTCGGCGCCATAATCGTGTCTTCATCAGGCCGCATTATCGGCCGGGGACATAATCTCACAGAGTTGCTTTCTGATGTGACAGCCCATGCCGAAATGCAAGCCATCACAGCCGCAGCTCAGACGCTTGGCGGAAAATACCTCAGTGACTGCACCCTCTATGTCACTCTCGAACCATGTCTGATGTGTGCCGGCGCCATAGGCTGGAGTCAGCTTAGCCGTATAGTTATCGGTGCTGACGATCCTCGTCGCGGTTACTCCACTATGACCACAAAACTGCCGTTCCATCCCCGTGCAACGGTCGTGCGCGGCGTTTGTGCCGACGAGTGCCGCGAGCTGATGCAAAATTTTTTTAAAGAACGACGCATAGAAAAATAGACCCTCATGCACTATTTCATTATAGCCGGCGAAGCTTCGGGCGATCTCCACGGAGCAGCACTAATCAAAGAACTCAAACGTCAGGATCCCGAAGCTAAGATTTCATTTCTTGGCGGCGACAAAATGTCGGAGGCAGCCGGCCATGAACCCATCATCCACAACCGTGACATGGCATTTATGGGTTTCAGCGAAGTGTTGCGTCATCTTGGTAAAATTTTCTCAAATCTGTCGACAACACGTCGCAAGTTGCTTGACGCCCGACCTGACTGTCTGATACTGATTGACTATCCGTCGTTCAACCTTAAAGTCGCAAAGACAGCATCATCAGCCGGCATCCTTGTCTATTACTACATCTCACCAAAGATATGGGCATGGAAAGAATGGCGAATAAAGTCAATAAAGCGTTATGTCGACCGGATGTTCTCAATCCTGCCCTTCGAACGTCAGTTTTATCAGCGTCATAACTTCCCGATAGACTATGTAGGCAATCCGTCTGTCGAAGAAATTGACTCACTACGCCCCACCCTGCTGTCTCGGAGCGAATTTCTCTCACTCCACCGTCTGCGCGACCGCCAGATTATCGCTCTGCTGCCCGGTAGCCGCATGGGAGAAATCAGGTGTAACCTCCCTGTGATGGTCGAGGCCGCACGTCGCTTTCCACAGTACAGGCCGGTCATCGCCGGTGCCCGTGATATTCCTGACGATGTGTATGCACAGTTCTGCGACTACCCGGTTCTGCGCGACTCAACCTTTGATTTGCTCGCCAACAGCCGCGCCGCCATAGTCACTTCAGGCACCGCGACTCTTGAGACAGCACTTTTAGGCGTTCCACAAGTCGTTGTTTACCGGTCTAACGGATCAAAACTTGCCTACAATATTATGCGCAAACTTATTAAAGTCGACTATATTTCCTTACCCAACCTTATCGCCGACCGCGAAATAATACCCGAACTAATCCTCCATAACTGCACACCCGACTCCATTGCCGACGCACTCGCTCCTCTTTTGCCTGACACACCTGTGCGTCAGGCTCAACTCGACGGTTACGCCGATATGCGTCAACAACTCGGCACATCAACCGCCGCAGTAACCACTGCCAAGCTTATCATTGACGCATTAAGTCATTAAGATAAAGGGGGACACCGACTGAGTCGATGTCCCCCTGTGGCTGTCGCGTTATAGCTTAACGCTCCGCGACCCCACCGTATCATTTAATATAGACCTTCTTGGTCGAACCGTCAGAGTAACGGATGATGTTGAATCCTTTGAACGGACGGTCAGACGGCACACCTTCGAGGTTGTAGTAAACAGCGTCTTTTGATCCTTCAACAGTTACATCTTCAACACCCGATTGGTCTTTAGGTGTCACCTTGACATGGCAATATACATAAATATCACGGTTTTCTGTAGATGTTGCACAGATTGTGGCTTCTCCCTCAGCAACTGCTGTCACGAGACCATTTTCATCAACAGTCGCAATCTCAGGATCGTCAGTAGCCCAGTAAACGGTGGTTTCAGCCGCGTCTTCCGGCAAAATCTTAGCACTCAGCTGCAGCGTTTCACCGACAGGGAGATCACAGCTTTCGTCGGAAATCTCAATGCCTTCGACGCCTCTGACAACGGTGACGTGGCAGACTGCCTGATGATCACCGTCAAGGGTAGTAACGGTAATGTCACATTCGCCTACTCCACCCTCTACGACTTTGAAAGTAAACATATTGGGCAAATCCAGATTCAGCGAGCATAGCTCGGGATTAGAGAATTCGACAGTGTATTTTTTATTTGTGGGAGATGACGGATTCCAGATAATTGACAGACCCCTTGAAACGGCTTTTGTCGACAAAGATTTGACAACGATATCAGTTTCTTTGAGGGCAATGCTTTCAACCTTTATTGTCGATACATTGACGGTAAGGGTGAATGATTTAAGTTTTGCATCGGGGTCTTCAGGATTGACCGCTTCTGAGAATGTCGCCACAGCAGTACCTTCCTTTTTACCCTGGAACATTCCGTCTTCACTGACAGTGAGCACTTCCGGATCATCGATTGTAATTTCAAAGTTCTCGCCAAGGAATAGCTTGACAGCATCAAACGATATGAAGGGGCGCTTCTGGTTGATTATCATTTCAGCCGTAAGCTGCATGCCGTCTTCAAACTCGCTTGTGCGGAAGCCAACATTTGGGATACGGCCGGCTTCCTGATATTGAGTCACGGCATTAAAGTTAGGTGAGCGACCATTGACATAGTCAACCAGTCGGTGAGAACCCATTTTATCACCCCATCCGCTGAAAAGCAGTCGACCGTCAGCGAAATTCATTTCGGTCGGTTTCTGATCATTATCGAGAGTCACATAACAATGATTATCAACCTGGAATGAGTATTGATTGCCCCAATTCTCTACATTGCCATCATTTTTTGAATAGCCCTCAGGGGTAACTCCAAAGTTGGCAGAACAACCCTGATTATAGACAGCAGCCAACTTACCTGCGCAATGGAACACACCCTCAAGGGTGATGTCAACCTGATCTCCAGGTAGGAAATATTTGTCAGTGCGGTATCTTGATTTCACATTATATGCCATCGGTTTTGCCGACATCAGCTGATAGACACTGTTGCCCGAAGCATCAGTCAGACAAACGATATTGCGGCCATAGGCAAGCTTGATAGTGTATGAACCGTCAGCGTTCTTAGTCACATTCTTTTCAGAAAAGCCATCGGGATAGGCAAGAGTATTGGCTTCGAGGTCAATAACAGGATTGGCTACAGTGACCTTGCTGACACCTTCGGGAGTGAAAGTATAGTCATAGCCATCTTCGCCCTCAAAATAATAGAAGACATCGTGCTCGGCATCAACTTCGTTGACACGGTCTGCCGGATCATAAGGCAACTCAAAGTTAGCCTTGATTGCCGGAACTTCAGACCCTACTGTCACAACGAATGTACCGACATTTTCAGCCCAGATGCTGCTCCATACATTACCGCCGTATGCCTCATAAGTAATGGCATCGTAGCGGACCTGGACGATTGCAGTGCCCTTAGCCTTCGCTGTCATAATTCCGGCCTCATCGACCTCTACGACCGAGTTGTCGGGTTCGAATGAGGTGTTGAGCACAGTGTAATGGAAGTCAGGCTCCATAAAGTAGTTGCCGGCGGTGCTTTCGGTGAGCTGCCATGTGCGCATATTGACAATCTGGAAATCCTCGCCTTCATCCATATACAGATGATTCTGAGGGTTAATGTTCAGATATATGTCGGCATAGTTAAGACCTGTATTGAATGAGAGGTCATGGTTATAATAATCGGGTGAATAAGCGTTAAGCTGTTCGTCAGTTACTGTCACTTTCATATCTGATGACTTGAAACGGCCTGTAACAGTAACACAGCCGGGACGTGAAACCCTGTAATTATATGTATCGCTGGGGACACGGTAGGTGTAGACTTTGTTGTCACCTTCTTCGTTTACCGAAACAGGGATTTGCTCTTCAAACGGTATGAAGTGGCGGATCTTATAGCCCACAAATACATCAGCATCCTTTGGGGCTGTGAATGTGAACACGTCCCAAGGTGCAATTGTCACATTGTTGTTAACGTTATAGGTAACAGTTCCCGAACTGATAGCCGGAGCATAAGAATAGGCGTAACGTCCAAGCGGAATATAGTGAATAGTATATGTGTCGCTGATAAACACCGGGAAGGTCACGACATTGCGCGTACCGTTGTCATAAATCACCGGTGTAACATTGCGGCTGCCGCCCTGCTGCTGACTGACAGAAATCTTATCGAAAGGTATGTCGTAATCTTCGCCAAGTTTCCAGCCAAGATTGCTGCAATAACCTGACACATTGAAGATTTGCAGTGACAAAGCTTCTTCGCCGACCGTAGTCTCGACAGAGCCTGTCGCAACATCTTATGCATCAAAAAGATGGATTGTGTATAGGCCTGGGGTACACTCGAATTCGAATGCACCGTTCTCCTCTGAGGGAGTGCCGATTTCAACCTCCTTGCCGCTCTCGTTAGAGACAAACTTCATTGATGTACTAAGAGCATTGAGCTGGACTGTGACGGGTGTAGCCGACACATCAAGACAGCAAACCGCACTCAAAAGAACGGGAAATGCCAATAACTGTTTTAATTTCATAAGCAAAATGTTAGTTTTTGTCATTTTTATGACTGTTATAAGATTAGAACCAGACCTTCTTTACAGAGCCATCACCCATCTTAATGATGTTGATACCCTTAAACGGTTTGTCTGATGCAACACCATTAAGATTATAATAAACAGCCGTATTGAAATCATTCACAATAATATTCTCTATACCGGATGTTTCATCTGTAACCGTGATGCAAACTTCGGGCACTGCTCCGAAATAAGTTTTATGGGCTATCGCAGTAAAATTAGGAGAGCGACCGGCTGTAGGGCTGATGTTACGATGATTGCCTATCGGATCACCATAACCATTAACCTGCAGCACACCATCATTTAGAACAAACTCCTCCGTTGTGTCAAAATCTTCAGGAATAGTGACTGTGACAGCCTGGGCTTTAGGAGCTGACCCAAATGTATATTGGTTAGCCCCAAGGATAAGAGCTGTTCCATTAGGGATACCGTTATAAGTTACGTATGCCGACATATTGTAAATACCTGCAAGCTTATTGGCGGGATGGAAAAGACCTGAATACTGAATCTTAACCGTATCACCGGGCTTGAATGTATCGCTGCCCTCATTCGTTTCATTAGTAATTTCGCGGTGGCACTCTTTGGCAGATATCACCTGATAAACTGATTTTCCGGATGCATCAGTAAGTTTGACTATCTGACGTCCGTGTTTAAGCAATAGAGTATAAGAACCATCATCATTTTTACTTACACCCTCAGAACCGAAACCGCTATAAGTGACTGTCTGCTCGCCAATAGCCGGATATGCTATGGTGATTTTGTCGACACCCTCGGGTGTGAAAGTGTAGTATGCTCCCACCTCAGTATCCAGATAGTAGAATATATCATGCTCGGCATCGACATATTCGCCTGCAAGTTTCAGAGTTCCGCTGTTATATTCTTCATTAATAAACATATTGGTTTCAATATCAGTAGCACTTTCTCCGACTGTCACTACATATACAGCAGTATTTTCAGGCCAGATAGCGCCCCAGTATTCGCCACCCATATAAGCTTTCTTTTCTGATCCGCTATAATAGTTAAGACCAATCGCGTCGTAGGTCACAAGAACTATAACTGTGCCTTCACCGACAGCTTTTATCTTTGACCACGGTGATAAATTTGTATCGGCGTTATCAATCTCGATCACCCCTTCACTTGCCTGACCGTCGAGACCGATAACAGTGTAATGAAAATCAGGCTCCATAAAATAATTATTAGTGGAGTTATCGGTCAATTGCCATGTGCGCATAGCGTGAGCGTCAAACTCATCGCCTACGTTTAACACAAGATGTCCCTGAGGATTCACGTTCACAAATATATCCCCTGTCTCAAAACCGTTATTACTTTGAACGTCATGATTTATCTGTTTGGGATTAAATGCCTTATAATCTTCGGTTGTAAAATTGATTACAGGACATTTTTCCTCGTCGCCACTCATGGTGAAATAACCAGCCTGGGTGAGTCCGTCTTTTAACCATGTGCGGTAATTATAGACCTGGCCTTCGGCAAGAAAATAAGTATATACTTTAGTGTCGCCCTTGTCCTCAATATTTTTGGGTTCTACCGCTGTGAAGTCTGTAAAGTGAGTAAATTTCATGCCTAAGAATAACTCTGCTTCAGACGGCAGTGTTATTGAATAATCGTGACTCACCGGAATCGCACCATTGATATTGACATTGAAAGTCAGCGTCCCTGATTTATAGAGAGTGGTATAATTATCGGCTTTGTGTTCTTCACTTGGAATGAAGGCTACGTTATAGCTGTTGCCATTAAGAGCGAGGAAAGTGTTTCGGCCGGCCGTAGTGCTGTTTCCAATAGTTATTACCTGCTTTTCGCCTTCACGACTATTGACTGTTACGTCGAGTGTATAGTCACCGTTTTCGATAGTCCATAGCGAGCCGTCTTCATGTTTATTTGTAACATAAGCCGTACAAGTCAGAATCTTAAACTCCTGCTCTTCATCTGAGTCTATAACTGAGAGGACTATTGTACCGTTGACGGTGGTAGAATCCTTGGCAAGACCAGTCAACACATATTCTCCGGCCGGAATATCCAAATTATAGTCCAATTTCTCCGGCTCACCGACTTCAATTGCTGTGCCACTGTCTTTTGACACAAGAGTCATAAATTTTGACTCATTGTTCATAATGACTTTTACCGGTGTGGCATTTGCGTACAAGCCACATGCAAGCGCCATCAGCGGTAGAGTTAATCGTTTTAGTTTCATAAGATTTGGTTTTAAAATAATTATGGTAGGAAAATGATTTTTTTGCCGTTGGTTATATAAATTCGGCCGGGCTCGGGAGCTGAAACTTTTATGCCTTGGAGGTTATATATGTCATGGGAGCCGGTAACGGAATCGACAATCGCGTCGTCAAGTCCGCCGGTATAGTTATCTGGCTTAAGAGCAAGAAAATGGGCGGGGTTGATATAAACGCCAAACTTACCAAGCAGTTTTCCCTCAGGTGACCATTGATAGAGAGTGCCTCCCTCGACAAAGCCACCGGCATCGGTTGCGTAGATATAGCCGGTATAGGGGTTGACATATATGCCGTAGGGCATGCCGATTTTCAATAGATCTTTGTAAACCGAGCCGGGGAAATCCTCACTGACGCCTTCTTGGCCACCGGTGGTCATCACTTCTGCGGGGTCGATGGTGACGTAATTAAATGTGTATTCACCTGTGTAATATGAGTAGCGGGAGCCGATGGCATAGAAATTGCCTTCGAGAGTGGTACAGTTGTAGGTCGCTGCGTAAGGGAGGATTACAAAACACTCGAAATCGTCCTTATCGCCAAGGGCAGCCTCGCAGTCAAAAATGATAGCTGCAGCCGGCACCTCGTAATAGTCGCCGGGAGAATTTATGCAGAGATATTTGCCGCTCTGCGACATCTTGCCGTAAAGATTTATCTGACCGGTATCAACAGTGCGGACTACAGTCATTGTCTCGGCATCGATTATGCTGACCGTGGTCTCGTAATCGTGGTTTTCCTGAAAAGCATAGCCGCCGGTATTGGCTACGAAAAGATGTCCGTCATAATAAGCTATGCCTTCCGGTTCGTATCCGACTTCACAGGCTGAGACCACCTTAAACGTTGTGACGTCGATTTTTGCGACGAAACCTTTCTTGAACTCAACAAACTTGTCGCCGACCTTACACTCATGGCCGTAAGACGTTATGTAGACATAGTCACCGTCGGAGGCAAGCTTGCGGTTGTTGGGGACGTCTTCGGTCGCAGCGACAGCTTTACCCTCGGGGGTGATAAACTGCACGATGTTTGACCAGTTGATGGCTATGGCAATGAGGTCGTCGTTGACGGCAATGATGTCGTTGGGCGTATCGCCGAGTTTCGAGCCGTTGACGTCGCGGAACCATTGGTTGCTGACCACTTTGCCGTCCTCAAAGTAAGTGATTTTTCCATTGTCTGACTGCCAGTTGCCTTCGTTAAGCAAAATAATACGCTCTTGCGAAAAGCATATCGCCGGGATTAGCAGTGATAGCAGTGCTGCAAAAAGTCTGATTGGGCTTGTCTTTATCATATCTTTTAGTTTAGGTTATATCAGATGGTGAAGGTGGCTGTCAGGCGGAAGTTGCGACCCGGCATCGGATAGCGAGGGATATGCTCGTACTGAACATCAAAAAGGTCGTTGATCTCCAATGAAACAAGCAAATTACGAAGTGCCGATGATAATTTCAGGTCAACATTATTGTAAGGCTTCAGCACATCTTCAGGATCGGCATACGACCACATGCGTTCACCGACATGAAGCTCCGACACAGTCAAGGAATAGTTGCGCCAGGCAGCGATGGCCGTAATGCCGAAAGACAGTGTCGGCGAGTAACATATAGGCTTATTATAACTATTGGGATTACCGGGATCGGTGCGGTTAAGGTCGCGCTGCCATGTCAACGACGTGAGCAATGAAAAATTCCATGGACCGTTCATAAATCGGCCAGAAGCAGTGGCGTTAAGACCTCTACAATAAGTTTCGCCATAGTTCATCATGGACCATGTGTATGTACCCTTTAACGGTAGACAGACGATGCGGTCATCGATGTGGTTGACATAGACGTCGGCTTGCACAGACGCGAACCACCCCTGTGAAATGAAATTGTATTCTGCCCCTAAGTCAAACTGGCGAGTATACTCCGGTTTTAGATTTCGGTTGCCGACCTGCGTGTAATACAGGTCATTGAGTGTAGGTGCACGGAAAATAGTCTTATACCATGCTTTGAGCGTTAAACTTTTGAATGTGCAGGCTAATGATACAGCCGGCGTGAAGCGGCTTAGCGGATCAGCTGCGCCGACCTTTAGCCGCGTGTGATCTTTGTAATGTTGATAAAGCATTGAAGCAGCCAAACGAAATGGCTTATATGCTACCTGAACCGCAACAACCGCTTTCTGAACCTCGCGCCTGACCGGACAAAATCTTTTCAAATCAGCATCAAGCCACGACATTCTCATATCATAGCCGACGTTAAGCGAGAGCCATCTGGCCGGGAAATATGCGCCGGAAACCGAGGCGTAAGCGTCGTGCTGATAATAATGGTTATTGACTTTAGCTGTATTCTGATTGTCGGGATAGTCTGTGCAATAACGCAGATACTCGTAGGCATACTTGCCGTTAAGTTTCAATTCAAATTTTTCGTCATAGGCACGACGATATGATGCCTGAGCAAAGCAATCCTTGTCCCACTCGCGGCCTACGTTGTTGTATTTGTCTGATAGACGGCGTACAATGCCACCTGGACATCCGCGCTCTGACGCATAATAATAAATGTGTGATGAAAAACCATCCTTGAATAGAGCGGCCTCAAGGCGACCATACTCTATGTCTGAATTTTTTCGTCGACCGACAGTGTCTTCATATTCCGATTTGTATCTGAACGGATAATCACCCTTGGAGTTGAGGTATTCGCCATCAATAAAAGCGCTCCAGCCGTTGCGGCTGATCTGGGCGTTGACGCGCCCCATATATGTATGGAATGACGCCCATCTCGCGGTCAGCGACAGAGAGTCGCATGTCGGGATACGCGTGCGCATATAGAC
>CAMWNL010000011.1 GCA_947175585.1 uncultured Bacteroidales bacterium
ATGTAACAGTGATGTCAACTATTTCGCCATCCTTAGTCACAGGAGTATAGATGGGATTGACAAAACCCTTATAAGGAGCAATCGAAAGTTTTGCGTAACGATCGAGAACTTCCTTATGGATTGCAGGATCAACCTTAACAGCATAAGTCTCAACAAGATCGCGCGCGCCATTATAGTCGCCCTCACTTGTTATGCGCTGGATTTCAGCAAGTAACTGACCAAAGAGACCACGGAGCGCCTCGTAATCATTGATCTTAACGTAGGTCTTGCCGTCGTTTTTAACAAGTTCAATCACATTGGCATCCTTACCATGCTCATAAACCCACTCAGCGATGAGTTTGCGATTACGCATGTGGGCTTCTTCGACATCCTTACCCGGCTCGATGCGCATGAGCTGAGTCATAAGACCGTTAAGAATATACTTATAGTATTCCGCCTTGTATGCGTCGGGGATAGCAAGGAGTCCGATTTCAATCATCTTGGGATCAGCGAGATAATAGAGCGCGAAAAGGTCGGCACGAGTTTCCTCGATAGTCGATCCGTGAGCCTTAAGCGCATCGCGGCTGACACCGGGAAGCAATTTACCCGAACCGTGGCCGAGACACTCGTGAAGGTCTGTGTGAAGATTATCAGTAATGAACAGATAGTCGTCAAGAAGCTTGGAGGTCTCTTCATCAATCACGAACTCTTCGTTGAATCCATTACCGTGAGAGGCTTCGTCATAAGCTTGGGTTATGTTTTCGAGTGTAACCGATTTAGAACCATGAGCCGCACGAATCCAGTTGGCATTAGGAAGATTGATGCCAATAGGAGTAGCCGGATATGAGTCACCGGCAAGGATGGCCGCAGTAATAACTTTAGCGGAAACGCCCTTAACCTCGTCTTTTTTGAATCGGCTGTCGACAGGCGAATTATCTTCAAACCACTGAGCGTTAGAGCTGAGAACCTCAGTACGATGGCTTGCTTCATCGTTCTTGAAGTTAACGATTGACTCCCATGCGCCGGTCATGCCGAGAGGATCACCATAATCCTCGATAAAGCCATTGATGAAGTCAACCTTTGAATCAGTGTCTTCAGCCCAAAGGATAGAATATTCATCGAAAGTCCTCAGATCACCACTGCGGTAGTAGTCAACAAGAGTCTCGATGATGCGACGCTGAGCATCGTTTTCAGCAAACTCTTCAGCCTTTTCAAGATTTTCAACGATTTTTTCGATAGCCTCAGTATAAAGGCCTCCGACCTTATAGGGCTGCTCGACTACCTTACCGTTTTCTTTAACAACACGAGAGTTGAGACCATAGCTGATCGGCGTTGCGTCAGACGGATCTTTGAGAGCATCGAAATAGGCCTCAACCTCAGCCTGAGTCACACCTTTATAAAGGTTATTGGCAGAAGTCGCAATAAGGTCCTGACCTTCGGCCTGATTTACACGTTTAGCCGCAACAGCAGGATCAAATATCATAGTAAAGATTGTGTCCTGAGAAGCGGTCCAGTCTCCGGCCGGAAGTTTGGCCAGTTCAGTCGCAAGAAACTCGCGGCTGAAAGCAGGTGTAAACTTATCGGTAGAATAGTGATGATGGATGCCGTTGGCAAACCAAACCTGTTTGAGATAGCGTTCGAAATTCTTAAACTCCTCGCTGTTGCGGTCACCGTCGTAATTGGTATAGACAGCTTCGAGCATGCGACGAATCGGAAGATTGTATTCATTATTCTGATCCCAAAGAATATCTCGACCCCAGAGGGCAGCCTCGGTAAGATAATAAATGAGTTTTTTCTGATTTAAAGAAAGATCTTCGAAGCCGGGCACTTTATAGCGCAACACTTCGATGTCGGCAAAGCTATCGACGGTATAATCAAATTCGTCGTTAGCCTTGGCCTCGTCTTTGTGACAAGATGTCGTCATCAATGTCATAGCCATTGCAAATGCTGGAATTAGTTTTTTCATATCTGTATCGGGTTGTGATTTATAATTATTCGACATACAGAATCAATCCCTTAAGGTACTCACCTTCGGGATGATATATATTGACCGGATGATCGGCCGGCTGAGTAAGCTGATGAAGTATTCTCACCTTGCGGCCTGTCTGTGCAGCCGCTGAAAAGACGGCCAGACGGAACTGCTCCTTGCTCACAGCCTGTGAGCAAGAGAAGGTGAAGATAATGCCGCCGGAAGCAATCTTCTCAAACGCCTTCGCATTAAGTTTCTGATAACCACGCAAAGCGTTACGCAACGCACTGCGATGCTTGGCGAAAGCCGGCGGATCGAGAATAATCAGATCGTAGGCATTCGTGTCAATGTTATCGAGGAACTTGAAAGCATCTTCGGCAACAGCTTGATGACGTTTATCGCCGGGGAAATTAAGCTCGACGTTTGCGTCGGTCAGAGTAATCGCCTTTGCGGAACTATCGACAGAAGTCACCTGACGGGCTCCACCGCGCATAGCATAAACAGAGAAACCGCCGGTGTAACAGAACATGTTTAACACGCTGCGGCCATAAGAATAATGTTCGAGCAGAGACCGGTTGTCACGCTGGTCGACAAAGAAACCTGTCTTTTGTCCACGAAGCCAGTCGATGCGGAAACAGAGGCCATTCTCAGTAGCAATATCGTTTTCAGCAGAACCGATTATATATTGGTTCTGAGGGTCAAGATGAGCTTTGTAAGGCAAAGTGGTCTCAGACTTGTAGTAGACATTGCGAATACCGGTGTCGGGAAGACTGACGAGCTGACGGGCGATAATATCGCGAGCAAAGTGCATGCCGGGAGAATGAGCCTGCAAAACAGCGGTCGGACCATAAACATCAATCACGAGTCCAGGGAGGAAATCACCCTCACCGTGGACAAGACGGTAGGCATCATTGTCGGGACGAATCAGACCAAGAGCCCGGCGGAGACGCAACGCCTCTTCAAGACGCCGGCGATAAAAATCGTCGTCAATGGCTTCGTCAGCGAAAGTCAGCATGCGCACCGCGATGCTGCCAATCTGAAAATGACCGGTGCCGATACGACGGCCGTCGGAAGCCTCGACATAGACGAGGTCACCTTCGTCAATGTTATCAGGCATAGCGACAAGAGCTCCTGAGAAAACCCAGGGATGGAAACGGTCAAGAGACTCTTCTTTTCCGCGTCGCAGACGCAGAGTTGTTATATTGTTACCCATAATATTTACTTAATCAACAGTCGATAGATATCATTACCGTTGGCGTAAATCAGCAGAAGGAAGATAAACGCCATACCAATCATATTAGCATATTCAAGAACCTTGTCGCTCGGTTTGCGACGAGTGATAAGTTCAATCAACAGGAACAGGATATATCCGCCATCAAGACCGGGGATGGGTATGATGTTCATGAAGGCAAGAATGACAGACAGGAATGCGGTAATCTGCCAGAAACTATACCAGTCCCATTTATCAGGGAACAGACTGCCGAGTGTGCCGAAACCTCCGACGCTCTGCGCACCCTCCTTGCTGAAGACGAGTTTAAGGGAGGAAACATAAGTGGCGAGACGATCTGTACCAATCTCCCACCCTCTCGGGATAGCGCTGAGCCAGGAATAATGGACTTCTTCAATCTCAAAAATTTCTGAGGGACTGAGCATCTGGATGCCAATCTTACCACCATCGTTGATATTAACATAGAGAGTGCTCTCCTTGCCGTCGCGGATAATGACGAAAGGCAGAGTCTCACCTTTATGAGCCGCAAGAGCTGGCATAAACTCGGTGATAGTCGGGGTAGTATCATTGCCGACCTTAACGATGCGGTCAGCTTTCTCCATTCCGGCAGAAGCGGCAGGATCACCGGGCATAAGATTTGCGATAACTACCGGTATTCTTATAGACATAGGCATGTAATCCTTGCCTTTTTCGACAATAGAAGACAGGAGTCTGTCGGTAATCACGATACCAACCGTGTCACGACCATCACGAAGGACTTCTACCATAGCTCCGGGCTGAACCAGATTCCAAGCGACACTATAGTCCTTGGCATCTATAGGCGAACCGTTGAGAGAAAGGAGACGGTCACCGTTGCGGAAACCGGCTTCCTGAAACTCACTGCTGAAGTCCATGCCCTCAGTCATAGCCGAGAACGGCACGACACGGTCGCCCCAATGAATAGCTATGCCGGTGTAAATTGCAATCGCAAGTATGAAGTTAAACAACACACCGGCAACCATGACCAGAAAACGCTTATACACAGCTTTCGAGCGGAATTCCCAGGGCTGAGGTTCGCTTGCGAGGTCTTTTGAACTTTTTGTCTCATCCACCATACCGGCGATATCACAGTAACCGCCGAGCGGCAACCAGCCGAGACCATAAAGAGTGTCGCGCCAAGTCTGCTTGCCGTCAGGACGGGGAGGATAGGCCTTACCGACTTTAAAAGTCTTCCAGGCACGGTCTTTTCCGTCTTTGTCTGTCCAACCGATTAATTCAAGTGTGCCCTTATCGGGACGATACTTCAAAATCGAAAACCAAGGATTGAAAAACAGATAAAAACGATTGACCTTAATGCCGAAAACACGTGCAAAAAAGTAGTGTCCAAATTCGTGAATTGTTACAAGAATGAGCAAAGCAACGATAAGTTGCAGAGCTTTCATGAGAGTACTTTCCATTAGTTGAATTGTAAAACTGATTGTAGATTATCGATCAATACAGAATGGATTCCGCAAAAATCCGGGCCTCATTGTTAGTCGCCACGAAGTCTTCATAAACGGGATCGGCTATATATGAGATTTTATCAAGAGTGCGTACGATGACAGAATATATGTCATTAAAACCGATGCGACCTTCAAGAAACGCCGCCACCGCGATTTCATTAGCAGCGTTAATGACGCAAGCGCTGTTACCACCCCTGTGCATGGCCTCACGGGCTAAAGTAAGACAGGGGAAACGGTCTGTGTCAGGGCGCTCGAATGTCAGAGTGGCATAATCAGATATGCTTAAAGGCTTTTCAGCGCCGGGAAGTCTCCTACCCTCGTCAAGAGCATAGGCGATAGGTAATTTCATGTCAGGCAAACCCAACTGAGCCTTAATCGCACCGTCGGTGAACTCGACCATAGAGTGGACAATCGACTGGGGATGAACTACGGCTTCAATCTTATCAACATCAAAGCCAAATAACCATTTAGCTTCAATGATTTCAAATGCCTTATTCATCATTGTAGCCGAGTCAATGGTAATTTTCGCGCCCATCGACCAATTGGGATGCTTCAAGGCATCAGAGGCCTTAGCATGAGCCATCTGTTCGACAGACCACTTGCGGAACGGCCCACCGGAAGCAGTGATAATGAGTTTTTTTACCTTCTCGCGGTCTTCACCAACAAGACATTGGTAGATGGCTGAATGTTCGGAATCAACCGGGTAAACACGAGATTTTGATTTTGACAGCAAATCAGTTATATACCGACCGGCTACGACCAGAGTCTCTTTATTGGCGAGCGCGATATCTTTTCCGGCATTAATAGCCGCAATAGTCGGGGCCAAACCGCTGTATCCGACGGTAGCAGTCACTACCATATCAACATCATCGCGACACACTGCATCACAAAGGGCCTGATCACCGGCGGCTGTGCGGATGCCAAGCGGCTCAAGAGCATCACGCAAAACGCTATATTTATTAACGTCGGCAATCACCGCCAATGCCGGACGATGTTTGCGTGCAAGCGCAATCAAATCATCGACTCTACGTCCGGCCGCTATCACGGTTGCCCTATAAAGTTCTGGATGAGAGTCTATTATTTCAAGTGTCTGTGTACCGATAGAGCCGGTAGCTCCTATTACGGCAATATTTTTTGGGGTCTCCACCATAGTTTTCTGTATTTCAGCTACAAAATTAACTAAAAACATTGAGCTTTCAAAGAGACATGGAGGCAGCTTTTGAGTAGAATGTCATCAAAAAAATACCCACGCCTAAGAATCGAGGCGTGGGTAAAAAATGTCAGTTATGCAATTATGTCCTGTTATTTGGCCGGGCGGTGGGGACGGTTGGGTCGACCTTTACCATCTCGCATGTGAGGACCATGTTTGGGATTCCGGGGTGCCTGGCTCTTGATAGCAGCAAGGACAATCGGCTCCATAACATCGTAACCGGCTCTGTTGGGGTGAAGACGGTCGTCAGTGTACTGAGGATTGAGAGCGCCGTCGGGAGTTGTGAGCGCCGAATAGTAATCGACGTAAGTTATGCCATTTTCATCAGCATAATCTTTGAGCATAGTATTAAGGTTGACAACGTGAGTGGCGGTGTTGACAATGTTAGCATTCCAAGGAATTGTGTCACATGGCAGACATGATGCAATCAGGGGACGAATACCGTTCTGACGGGCTATTTCGGCCATCGAGAATATATTTTCGGCGATGTGACGGTCGTCCATCGGACCTTGATTTCCGGCGATATCGTTGATACCGGCGAGGATGACAACTGCTTTGGGCTTCAAGTCAACAACGTCAGAATAGAAACGGCAGAGCATCTGACCCGTCACCTGACCTGAAATACCACGGCACGCGAAATTATTGTCGGTGAAAAACTCAATATGACGGTCGTCCCATCCATCAGTGATAGAATTACCCATGAAAACGACTTCGGGTGCCTGAGTCAGCTTTGCATTATCAGCCGCATAACGAGGGTGATTTGCCCAGTCATTGGCCTGAGCCGAAGCCATAAATGAAACTGCTACAAAAGCAGTAAAAGAAAGAATCAATTTTTTCATATCGCTAATAAAATTTAGACAGTTATTTCAATAATGAGAGCCATGCGGCGAGTTCGGCAGTCCACATCGGGAAAAAGACAAAGTCTTTAGCAAAACCCCAGCCGTGATCGCCATAGGGATAAACCATCAGTGCGGCAGGAACATTATTTGCCACAAGAGCACTATAATAATCGAGAGAGTTTGCGACCGGCACAATCGAATCATCGGACGAATGGACAATGAATGCCTGCGGAGTGGCCGCGTTCACCTGTAGATGGTTGTTGTAAAGATTGACCTTATCGGCAGACGGATTCGCACCTAACAGACGCTCGCTGCTACCGACATGAGCGTTAGGTCCGCTGACCTCGATAACAGGATAAAAGAGTATCTGAAAATCAGGCCTGGTAATTGAATCAACGTAATGCGTAGCAGCCATTGATGCGAGATGTCCTCCGGCCGAGAATCCCTGGACACCGACGAGGCTGTCAGGGAATCTGTCTCGAAGAATCCTCATCGACTGATGAACGTCGCTCAGAGGAACCTCGGGATAGCCGTAAGGCATACGATACTGAAGAACGGCGACGTCTACGCCCATATCGTTGTACCAAGGCACGGAACTGTAGCCTTCGTTCTGCACACCGATGTGACGGTAACCTCCGCCGGGACACATAAGCACGACCTTTCCGACAGGTTTTTCCGCCGGGAATACATGCAGGACCGGAGTGTCTACAGCATTCCACTCAACAGAATCTTCGACAGAGACAGGAGCGAAATTGCTGTTCGGGGCACCGTCGGGCCAGACTATGACGACCTCTTCATTGTCAGGCACAAACTCAACAGGCATGCCTGCAAAGACAAACGGAGTATCGAAAAATGAAGCAGCAATGACCCCAAACAGAGTCATTGCTGCCTTTATAGTCCTTTTCATTGCACCTCGAATGAAACCTTAGAACGGATATCACCGGCTGAAGCACCGACGAGAGCCTCAAACTTACCGGGTTCAACAACCCAATCGTGAGCCTTGTCATCAAAATAGCTCAATGCGTCACGCGAGATTTCAAAACTTACATTCTCAGTCTGACCAGGAGCGAGACGGACCTTTGAGAAGCCCTTAAGCTCTTTAACGGGACGCGGAAGCGAAGATTTCAAGTCTGAAACATAAAGTTGAACGATCTCGCTGCCTTCACGGTCACCGGTATTAGTGACAGGTATAGTAACTGTGAACACATCGTCAGCCGTTCCTTTTTTACGGTCGATTGTAGCCTTGCCATATTCGAAAGTCGTATATGAAAGGCCATGACCGAAGGGGAATGTCGGTTTTATCTTATTTTTTTCTGTGAAACGGTAACCGACGAAAATGTCATCGTTGTAGTGCATATCAATGATATCTCCTTCGATTGGGTCGTGGCGAGGAGTGCCGGGATATTCACCAAGCTTGTGCGCACCACACTGGTCAAGCGAAGCATAGTATGTGTAAGGAAGTTTACCGCTCGGATTTACATCCCCGGCGAGGATTGCGGCCAGAGTGTTACCGGTCTCGTTACCGAGATACCAGCCCTGAATAACCGCTTTAACCTTGTCTAACCAGGGCATGGCAACGCCTGTGCCACTGATATTCACAACTACGATATTGGGATTTACGGCAACAAGAGCCTCGATAAGTTCGTTCTGTCCGTAAGGGAGATCCATAGACTCGCGGTCAGTGCCCTCAGAGTCCTGATGGTAGGCCTTGTTGAGACCTCCGAAGAAAAGAACCAAATCAGCATCTTTAGCCGCATTGACAGCGTCGGCAACAAGCTGTTCGGCCGAACGGGGGTCTCTCAAATCCTGTTTAGTCCATACATTATTATAATATGTGACAGTGTCTCCTACGTAACCACGCTCGTAAACGATCTCGACATCGTTGCCGAAACGATTCTGCAGGCCTTCAAGCGGATGAATCTCATACTGAGCTTTCAGAGATGAAGATCCTCCTCCGACGGTCATGCGCTTGATGCCGTTTTCACCGATAACTGCGATACGCTTAACCTTATCGGTCGCAATAGGAAGAATTTTATCAGTGTTCTTAAGAAGCACGACACCTTCTTCGCCTATGGTGCGGCAAGCCTGATGATGCTCGGGAGAATTAATCGAACCCCAAGGACGGTTACGGTTCATAGCGGTGCGCATGTTTAGTCGGAGCACACGGCGAACCTTGTCGTTGAGCTGTTCTTCACTGTAAATACCATCGCGGACTCCGTCGTAATATTTATTTGCGAGCCAATATTTATCATAGGAGTTGCCGGAACCTGTAAGACCGTCGGTGCCCGTGCCAAACTCCATGTCGAGACCGCCTTCGACGGCTTGCTTTGTGTCATGAACAGCGCCCCAGTCAGAAATGACGGCACCGTCCCAGTTCCACTCGCCTTTCAGAATTTCATTGACGAGTCGCTGGTTGTAAGTGGCATGCTGGCCATTGACGAGATTATAGCCTCCCATGAGACTCCACGCGCCTGCGTCAACACAAGCGGCCTTAAATGCCGGCAGGTATATTTCATACAACGCACGGTCACCGGCAATCGAGTTGGTGGTATAGCGGTTAGACTCGTGATTATTAAGTGCAAAATGTTTTACACAGACTGCGACACCATTAGACTGCACTCCACGCACATAGTCAGCAGCCATTTGTGCGGCAAGATAAGGGTCTTCGCCCATGTACTCGAAGTTACGGCCATTGAGAGGAGTGCGATAGATATTCACACCAGGGCCAAGAAGCACACTCTTATTGCGATAACGAGCTTCTTCGCCGATGCTTTTGCCGTAGAGAGTCGCCATCTCTGGATTCCATGTCGCAGCGAGACAGGTCAGAGAAGGAAAGGCCGTACAAGAGTCATTTGTCCAGCCGGCCTGATCCCATTCGTCCCAAAGTACTTCGGGTCGTACACCCATAGGGCCATCATCTGTCCAAAGATCCGGAATACCAAGCGACGGCACACCGGGCGCACTGAATTTAGACTGAGCATGGAGAATGGCGATCTTCTCTTTCAACGACATGCGAGAGAGCGCATCCTCGACGCGTTGGTCAATCGGTTTCGAGTCATCCAGATAGACCGGAGTCTGCGCAACCGCCGCGGTAGCTCCCCAAAGAGCTACACATGAAAAAACAATTGCTTTAAAATTCATACTGATTTGAGTTATAGATTATCAATAGGTGTCAATGAAAGGGCGTAGCCACCGCAGGCAGCCACGGGTAAAGTCATGTGAGTACGGGAATCGACAGTGCGAGTCTCTATCACATAATCCTGAGGAGCATCCTTGTAATGAGCGTTTTTGCCGTCGCGATATATAGTCGCACGGTATTTACGGTCTTGCGGCAGGAATGAGAAATCAAGTTTAGATTTACGAGGTTCAATACCTGCAGTCGAGCCGACAAACCAATCATCACTGCCTTTTGCCTTACGGGCTACTGTAACATACTCCATCGGTTCCGCTTCGAGATAGACGCTCCGGTCCCAGTCGAGAGCAACGTCTTTGATAAACTGAAACGCATCCATGAAGCGCTCGTATGTCTCGGGGAGATCAGCAGCCATCTGTAATGGTGACGGCATAGTCACATATAAAGATAGCTGATGAGCCAGTGTCGAGTTGACCCATGCATTGCGGTAAGGATTGTATTTTGACAGGTCGTTTTCGAAAAGACCCGGAGTATAGTCCATAGGACCGCCCACAAGACGCGTGAATGGTAAAATTACCGTATGGCCGGGGGCGATGCCGCTGAAAGCATGATATTCCGAGCCACGGGCGGACTCGTTGCTGACAAGGTTGGGCCATGTGCGGCAGATGCCTGTCGGTCGAACTGCTTCATGAGCGTTATAAAGGATATGATAATCGGCTGCTTTTTCAAGCACATATTGGTAATGGTTGACCATGTGCTGGCCGTAGTGATGCTCGCCACGAGGGAGGAGTTCACAGATGTAGCCTCCTTTGACAGACTCATAGCCATTATCGACCATAAAGCGGAAAGCATCATCAAGCTGGCGCTCATAGTCGGCGACTCCGCTGGCAGTCTCATGATGCATCATCAGTTTTATGCCTTTAGACTCCGCATAATCTCTAATCTTGTCAAGATCGAAATCAGGGTAAGGCTTGGTAAAACTGAAATACTGATACTTTCGATTAGACGCGTAATCTTCCCATCCTTCATTCCATCCTTCTACAAGAACGGCATCCAGACCATGCTCTGCAGCGAAATCAATATATCTTAGGACGTTTTCGGTTTTAGCTCCGTGAGTAGTATTGGGTGTGAGAACGGAATAATCGGTTTTTCCGATTTCGACCGAAGTGACGTCATCAGTATAATGCCATGACGACTTGCCGGTGATCATCTCCCACCAGACTCCAATATATTTTACGGGGTGAATCCATGAAGTATCTTCAATCTTGCACGGTTCATTAAGATTAAGCGTAATGCGTGAAGCCAGAATATCACGGGCGTCGTCGCTCACGATTATTGTGCGCCACGGAGTGACGCGCCCTGCCTGCATAATGGCCTTGTCACCGTTGGCATAGGGAGTAAGGGACGATACAAACTTAAGATCAGCTTCATCGAGATCGAGACACATAGCCGGATAATCATATAAGGCTGCTTCATGGAGATTCACATACAGTCCATCGT